>JAAVHG010000145.1 GCA_014799855.1 Oscillibacter sp. | reverse complement strand
CCGCCTGATAGACAGGAGCATTTCGATGATCCGCCAGGGAGCGTCAGCGCAAATAGAGGAAAGAGGCATCATCAACCTCCAAACCCCCGCCAGCACCACGCCGCGGCCCAAAGACCTACCTGACTTAGACAGCAGCTCTTGCGCGCCGCTTTTTCTCTTTTGGACCGTCCACGGCCCGTTTTCTCTTTTTCACGAAAAAGAGAAAATGGGGGGTGGAATAGACCAGCCATCGCTGGCCGCCGATCTCCCCGCCCGCCAGGGCAAATAAAACCCCTCCCCGGTCTGCAAGACCAGTTGCGCCCCCCAAGCGGTTGTGTTACAATAATAAAAATCCAATTTATTCAATGAGGTGACGTCATGCCGTTATTCGACACCCACGCCCACTATCAGGACAACGCCTTCCGCCGCGACCGGGAGGAACTGCTTGCCGCCCTGAGCGCGGCGGGCGTTCAGGCGGTGGTAATCCCCGGCGTGGACGTGGAAAGCTCCCGGGAGGCTCTGGCCCTGGCGGAAACCCATCAGGGCCTCTACGCCGCCGCAGGCATCCACCCGGAGGACTGCGCCGGGTGCGGAGACGGGGATTTCGCCGCCATCCGGGACCTGTGCGCCAGGGAAAAAGTGGTGGCCGTTGGGGAAATCGGCCTGGATTACTATTGGAAGGAAAATCCCCCCAAGGAGTTTCAGCAGGAGGTCTTTCGCCGCCAGCTGGCCCTGGCCCGGGAGCTGGATCTCCCCGTCTCCGTCCACGACCGGGAGGCCCACGGGGATTCCCTGGAGATTGTCCGGGAGTTCCCCGGCGTCCGGGGGGTGTTCCATTGCTTCTCCGGCAGTCCGGAAATGGCAGAGGAGCTGATCAAGCGGGGCTGGTATCTGGGCTTCGACGGCCCCATCACCTATAAAAACGCCAAGCGCGCCCCGGAGGTGGCGGCCGTTACCCCTCTGGACCGGATTCTGGTGGAAACCGACGCCCCCTACCTCTCCCCCGTCCCCAACCGGGGAAAGCGGAACGACAGCCGGAACCTCCCCTATATTGTGGAAAAACTGGCGGAGTGGAAGGGCGTGTCCCCGGAGGAAATGGCCCAAATTACCTGGGAAAACGGCCTGCGGCTGTTTAACCGGATTAAATTATAGCGGGCAAGGAGGAAATCCCTATGGAAAAGCGGGAACTTGTGGAAAAATTGAAAGCGTACCTCAACTGCCCCTGTCAATACTTTCCGCCTATGGACGACCCCTCCCCCATTATGGCCGCCTATCAGGAGGCCCGGCGGCGGGTTGGAAAGGCCAAGCGGGGCCTGTTCTTCCAGCGGAAAAGCCAGCCGGAGAGCTTTCTTCCTATGCTGATTGCCGTGGAGGATACCCTCTATGACGCCCTGACCTGGGAGAGCCCGGAGGACCGGGAGAAAAACCGCCAAAAGCTGCTGGCGGAGCCGGTGCGGGACGGCGGAGAGTATTTCGCCCAGCTGATGGCCCGGCATAAGGAGGACTACGGCGAGGAGGGCTGGGACTGGCCCAGCGAGGATACAATCGGCGAAATGGAGGGCGGCGGGGCCATCGACCGCTTCCTGGGCATTTCCCAATACCGGGGCGGCACTATTCCCCTGCTGTTGGCGGAGATCCCCGTGAAGAGTCCTTGGGAGGTCTTTGCCTATCTCCCCTTCGGCGGCTGGAACGAGTGCCCCGCCTGCGGGGAGCAGATGATCGCCGCCAAGTATTGGTACGGGAAATACGGCGCGGTTCCGGCGGTGATGACCGCCGACATTCTGGAGTACGACCTCCCCGCCCCGGTCCCCTCCGGGGAGGCCATGGATTTAGCCATGGAGCAGTACGCCTTCTGCGGGGACATCGTGGACCAGGGCTGCGGCACCGTGGGCGCTCTGGCGGACACCCTGGCCCAGTCTACCAAGTGGTATTTCTGGTGGGATTGAGTAGAAAGAGAGGAGAACGGCTGTGAAAAAGATGATTCCCTTCCTTTTGGCCCTGCTGGTGTTAAGCGGATGCGGCGGGGAGAGAGCCCCGGCGGAGACGGAGGTCTTGCCGGACAGCCTTTCGGCGGTGCCGGAAGCCATTTTCCTGCCGGAGACAAAAGTGGTGGAGCCTATCCCTGTCCCCGCCGTGGTGACGGAGGGGAAGCCCCCGGCGGAGGACTATGATCTGGCCAGCGCCCTGCGGGACCCCTGGAGTGAGGAGAACCTCTATACCAGTGGGGGCAGGCTGGCGCTGCTGGCGGAAGCGCCGGAGGGAGACGCGGCCTTCTACACCCTGCCCGGGACGGAAAAAGCTGGCGCGGAAAGCGTCTTGATCCAATGGGGGGACAGTCTGGCGGAATTTGGTTGGGACTTTGCCACGCCCCGGCGGATTCTGCCCCGTCTGGCCTGCCTGGACCTGGATCATGACGGGAACGAGGAACTGATCGTCATCTGTTACGTGGACAGCGGCACAGGGGTAAGCATTGAGGATCTGCACGTTTTGGAGAAAAACGACGCCGGGACCCTGACGGACTACGCCCTGCTTTACCAGGACAAAAAGGGAAATCCCATGTGGGAGAAGCTCTCCTCCCTGCTGGGGCTGGAGATAGCGGGAGAGCGTGCGTTCGTCATCCTGGGCCGGGAGCTGGTGGAAGTGAATAAATCCCAGCTTCCGGAGGAGGTTTTCGGCCCGTCCGCCGGAGCTATTGCCCAGTTTACGGTCATTCCGGGCGCAAGTTTTCTTTTGTTCCAAGGCTCGGTAAATGTGGGAGAACTCCGGTCGAGCTGCGTGGCGGATTTTTCCGCCGGCGTGACTTACCAGGACGGCGTGTTTACCCTGTGGGAGTTCCACTTGTACAATTTGTGAGCAATAAGGAGAGACAACCATGAAAAAAGGCTTTACCATTACCTACGAGTACGGGGACAACCTGTACGTCAACACCACCAACCGCTGCGACTACGCCTGCACCTTCTGCCTGCGGCACAACGAGGGGAGCAATGGCAGCATTTACAACGACAACCTCTGGCTGGAGCGGGAACCTACCAGAGAGGAGATTTTGGCCGCCATCGAGGGCCGGGACCTGTCCAAATACCGCCAGCTGGTGTTCTGCGGCTTCGGCGAGCCCGCCTACCGCCTGGAGGACATCTGCTGGGTCATTGATCAGATGAAGGCCCGCGGCACGAAAATCTTTACCCGCATGGACACCAACGGCACCGCCAACCTGATCCACGGCCGGGACGTATGCCCGGACTTCGCCGAGCGGTTCGACATGGTGTCTATCTCCCTGAACACCGACACGGCGGAGAAATACGAGGCCCTCTGCCGCCCCCAGTTCCCCGGAGCCTATCAGGCCATGAAGGATTTCGCCAAGGAGCTGCGGCAGTATGTTCCCCAGGTGATGATGACGGTGGTGGATACCATCCCGGCGGAGGAGATTGAGGCCTGCCGGAAAATCTGCGAGGAGGAAATCGGCGCAATTTACCGCGTGCGGGAGTATATCGAGGATTAAAGGTGCTCTGGCCGAAATGTAAGGATACAGGATATTTAAGAAAAGCAACGGGATAAAACTGGAGAACGGGGGGGAGTGCTGGGTATCCAGCAATAAAGGACGGGAAATCGTCATATTTACGGTGGAAAGCGCAATTTTTAAAGTTTATTCTCAAATATTTTAAGCGAAAAGGGCGTCGGCGGCGGCCGACGTCTTTTTGCGTTGGTAGGAGAGAACTGGTCCACAAATTCCCAGCCGCCACCAAAAAAGAAAAGCATAAAAGCGGGTTTGCGCCGCTTGTATGCTTTTCTTTTTGGCGCAGCGGGAGGGATTCGAACCCTCGTGGGATTGCTCCCAAACTGATTTCGAGTCAGCCCCGTTATGACCACTTCGATACCGCTGCGTGTATTTTTCGCAACATCAGCCCTCAAAAAGCACCCTGGAAAAAGGAGAGAACTGATGGAGAAAACTACAAAAACTTTTCTCCTTGATGATACCTCCAAGATCTTGAAAAATCAAGCGTTTTCAGAAAGACAGCTCGAAAACGGCCGCTCGTTTCCGAGTACGGCCCCTTCAGCCCCATGGGTACATTTCCATATGTTTTCTTTGCCGGAAAACCGTCCGTCTCCGGCGGGGCACCGTCTATTATGCCACACTTTTCCCCCCGTTGCAAGCCCTGAACGCAAAATCTCCCGCGCTAAACGCAGCGCCGCCGCATAGACTGGAGCATCTTATCCTTTCGGAGGTCGGCTATGCGTCCCTTGATCTTCATCCCCGGCGCGGCGGAGCGGTATCCCAACTACCAGCGGGCGGTGGAGGCCGCGGGCGGGGCGGTCCTCTTCTCCCTCCGCCCACCGGAGGCCGTCCGGTGCGACGGCCTGCTGCTGCCGGGGGGCGGGGACCTGGAGCCCTGGCGCTACGGGGAGGAGAACACCGCCTCCCGGGGGCTGGAGCCGGAGCGGGACGCGGCGGAGCTGGCCCTTCTGGACCAATTCGCCGCCTTGCGGAGGCCCGTCCTGGGTATCTGCCGGGGAATGCAGGCCATCAACGTTTGGCGGGGCGGAACGTTGATTCAAGACCTCCCCGGCCACGCCGCCGTAGATGGGCGGGACGGCTTCCACCGCGTTTACACCGGACCGGGTTTTCTGCGGCGGGCCTGCGGAGGCCTGTCCACTGTCAACAGCGCCCACCACCAGGCGGCGGGGCGGCTGGGCCGGGGACTGCGGGCCGTCCAATGGGCGGAGGACGGCGTGGTGGAGGCTTTGGAATGGCAGGACGGCCCGGTTTGGGGCGTGCAGTGGCACCCGGAGCGGATGCCGGGTACGGCGGGAGCGGCGCTGTTTTCCGCCTTTCTGGCCCGCTGCCGGAGATAGGGGCCGCAAAAGCCCCAATGGGAGTGTCCAAAATAAAGATTTTATGATAGAATAGGGGATATGAGAAAGAGAACAGAAGAGGCATGGAAAAGATGCCCAAAATGCGGAAAGATAGAGAACCAGATCCGGGCGGGGTATAACGGTTCGGGGAGCCAACGCTGCAAGTGTAAGGAGTGCGGCAAATATTACACCATAGACCCGAAGCGGCATAAGTACCCGGAAGAAACCAGAGAACTGGCGATCCAAATGTACTACGGCGGAGTCAGCGGCCGTGGCGTGGGGAAAATTCTGAAAATGAACAAGTCCAATGTGATGAATTGGAT
>JAAVHG010000144.1 GCA_014799855.1 Oscillibacter sp. | reverse complement strand
TCGCCTTTGTCTACTTGGCCTCCATTGCTATTTTGTTGCTTTAGTCCATATTTCCCTATTTTTCAAACAGGGCCTAGCTCCTATTAGGAAAACACACTGTCAAAAGGGTTTTTGCTTTGGCGGGGCTCAGCCCGCCTCGGCGGTATCGGTGGCGTTGATTTCAATGTACTCGGCAATCTTACGGAACTCGTCCGCGAATTTGAAGTGAACGCTGATATTGCCGTTTTCGTAAACCTTGATGTGGTCTACCAAGTCCGTGAGGATTTCACGGGTCAGCGTTTCGATGCTCTGATACTTTGCAAAGGCTACCAGCGCGGGGTGTTCCCTGTCAACGCCGTTTGCCAGCTCCGCACGTTCAGCCGTCAGCCGGGCCAGCACATCCGAGAGGTCAGCGGCCTGCCGCTCATAATCGGCTTTCATATCCCGGTATTCCTGCTGGGTGATTTCCCCGTCTTTCCAGTCCTGATAAAAGGACGCCATGCAAGGCACGTGGATGGGGCGCGGAAAAAAGAAAGAGCCTTGTGATAAAATGGAGCTGTTGACAAAGTGGGGAAATTATAGGAAACACAAGGGGGTAAAGCAAGAAAAAAGACGCCCTACGGCGTCATCCCATACGCTTTATCATTCTTTTGAGGTTCAAGGCCGTAGCAGAAAGGAGACAGTGATCCTCCGCTGCCTCTAAGCCTCGTCGCAAGACACGTGTTAAGTTGTGCCCCCACTTCTGTGCGGCAAAAGTACCCTCGCACCAGACCTGGCGCTTGTTCAGCGCCAGGTGGTACTCCTGTTCACACTGCCAGGAGGAATGCCGCTGGATCGAAGGCTTGAAATAGCTGTCCTGTAACTTTCTGGCACCAGCCTTGTCTGTCTCATTTAAGCATTCAGTCCGCAATGGACAGCTGCCGCAGTCCTTCTTGTCTGCCCAGTATTCCCAAAACAGTCCGCTTCCGCTGCGGTACAACCGCTTTGGACACAACTCCTTTCCGTTTGGGCAGTGGTAAACATCCTGCTTTTCGTCGTAGGTAAAAGCATCCCGCTTCAATTCCGCTTTGGTGCGGTCATGGGCAGGCTGCGGCACTACAAAAAAATCAATCCCAAAATCCTCCAGCACCCGGTGGGCCAGAGGGAAATCATAGGCGGAGTCCGCCGCTGCGGCCTGGATAGGCACAACATTTTTATGCACATACTCCAACTGCTCCAGATAAGGCTTGGAATCATGGACATCCCCCGGTGTTACTGTCACGGCGGTGATGATGCCGCAGTCCGGGTCGGTGGTCTGATGGGACAGATAATAAAAACCGTTGGGCTTACCGGGCCGTGTCATATACCCAGCCTCCGGATCGGTATGGCTCATCCGCTTATGACTGCGACGCTTGTCCTTTTTGACTTGCTTTGTCCGTTTTGCCCGCCGTTTTCCTGTTCGCCGCTTCAGATCCTCCAGCCCCTCCTCCCCATAGGCATCCAGCCGCTCCCAGTAATTCCCTGCCTCTTCCTCCACATCCACCTCATACTCTGAGGCCCGGGACGCGTTGGCTTTCACATGGGTGGAGTCTGTCACCGCAAGACACCCACTTACCAGCCCCTTCTTTACACACTGTGATACTACCTCCGTGAACAGCCGGCGAAACACCTTCCGAAACGCCGGTTTCCGCCGCCGCAGTTGGCTGATGGTGCTATGATCAGGCACCCGTTCATCCAAATCTATGCCGAGATACCAGCGAAACGCGTTGCTGTCCGCACACCGCGCTTCGATCTGCCGTTCCGAGGGGATGCCGTACAGAAAACCAACCAGCAGGTACTTTACCATGACCACTGGGTCGATGGGAGGTCGTCCGTATCTTTGGCTATATAGATGCGCTGTTTCCTCATATACAAATGACAGATCCAGTGCCGCTTCCACCTTCCGAAGAAAATGATTTTCTGGTACCAACTCTTCTATCGTTACCATGTGATACTTCATCTGCATTTCCTCGCCCCCTCTCCTTGATTATATCACATTGGACGATTTTTCTCCCATTTTGTCAACAGCTCCAAAATGTCCGGAAGTGTCAACTCCACCAAGTCCTCACAGTCCAAAAACGCTCCTTTTCGGCATTGCTTGTCCCTCTTTCGATTTTTTCAATCGGCACAATCACGACGGCGCGCCCGTTACGGTCCAGCAGTTCCGCCGCAACCTGAACGCGCTTGTCTCGCCCGGCCTTGCGATAGATCAGCGCGGTTATTTTCTGATAGGTAATACCGGCATAAACCGCCTGGCATTCCTCCAGCAAGGCCGCTTTCGCTTCACTGTTTGTCACGGCCTGCACCTTCCTTCCGGGAAATTTCATATTTGGCCCCGTACCGGCGGCGCTTGCGCTTCTAGCACGTGATCTTCATATTGACCCCGCCGCCGACGCGCTGAATGTTGTGTTTCCCAGCCTTTTTCAGTTCAAGGAAACAGGGCAAGCAGAATTGACGCTTCACGATCTCACCCCCTTCCGCACGTTTTCCAATGCGGAACAACTGCAACGGGCAGTTCCGGCGATTCCTCTTCCGGGCGGGCGACGCGTCCCACAATCGGCGCCGCTGTCGTCCGTGAAGGTGTCCCGCCCTTCTCCCTCGATCACGAACACGGGTTTAGGGTCAAACGGTATCGGCTTCCCGCTGGTGGTCGTTATCCATTCGATTTCGTGTTTCCGGTGGAATTGAGTGGGTAAATATTTTGAACCTATGCTGGTTCGTGCGGTTCAGCAATTCATGGGAAAGAGGTGATTTCTTGCGGAACTGCCGGAATCAGTCCTCTGTAAATTCAAACAGCTCCTCCACCGTCACATGAAAAACTTTTGCAATATCCATCGCCAACTTTAGCGATGGATTATATCTGCCGTTTTCCAGATGTACAATCGTTTCACGCCTTACATGAACCAATTCTGCCAATTCGCTTTGCTTTAATCCCGCTTTTTCCCGATATTCTTTGACCCTCGTTTGAAGAGCCATCTCAGACTCCCTTACTGTCCATCACGCAGAATATAATGAATCGAATAACCGATAATACCAGTATCATGCCAACAAGCGCATAGCCTGCCGTGCTTCCGTCGATGAAAGCGACAGCGCACGCAAAGGCAATGATCACGACGGCGGCTATCATAATTTTCAATCCGATCGCATCGGTCCTCCACAGATTTTGAATGGCAAGCTCATCCGTTTCTTCTTTGCTGTACTTATAGATGCGGTTTGCCCTTATGGCAAAAAATACGGCGGTGAATATGACGACCGCACTCTGAATCGTCATATAATAATCATGCCAGTCCCGTCTGGCCCACATCCAATAATAGCAGACAAGGAGTGCCGCGTAAATCATTTTGGTTGCGACGGTTTCCTTTAAGGTGACTTTTGCGTTCATGTTCCATTCCTCCGTTTGATCTATTTTTAACTCAGATGGTGTTATGAATATATCACTTCCTGTATGCTTTGTCAACTACAAAGTGTGAAATATTTTTAACTTACTATGCCGCCGTTTTTCATACCCATCACAAGGAAGAAGATAACGTGGAATACGGCGTATATGATATATAAGTTTTGCGGTTTTTTCTCTTGCATTTCTTTTCCGGCTGTGTTATAAATAAAAGCAGTTTCAACCGCATGGAACAGGAAAATAGCGGGTTTGCGTTTCTAAGAGAGGGTCGGTCGCCGGCTGAAAGCCGCCCTGGGACGTGCCGCTTGGTTCGCCTGGGAGCGGCCGTGGAGACACGGCGGATCGTCCCCCGTTACTGGGACGCTGAGCGCGCGCCGCTTTTGGCGCGAATTTGGGTGGTACCGCGGAAGGAAATGTGCGCCTTTCGTCCCAGAATTTGGGACGATGGGCGCTTTTTATTTTACTGGTTTGAAACGCTGAAAGGAGCTATCTGATATGAAACAGCAATTGGAGACCATTCGCCGGGGTGCTTTGGAGGCCATATCCGCCGTGCAGGGCAGGACGGACCTGGAGGCTCTGCGGGTGAAGTACCTGGGGAAAAAGGGCGAGCTGACCGCCGTGTTGAAGCAGATGGGCGGACTCTCCCCGGAGGAACGCCCCGCTATGGGCCAGATGGCCAACGACGTCCGCGCCGCGCTGGAGGAGGCAATTCAGCGCCAGTCCGCCGTTCTCTCCCAGAAAGCCATGGAGGCCAAACTGAAGCTGGAAACCGTGGACGTGACCATCCCCGGAAAGCGGGAGGAGCGGGGCCGCAAGCACCCCATGTACGCCGCGCTGGACGAGATGAAGGAGATCTTCCTCAACATGGGCTTTGAGGTGATGGACGGCCCGGAGGTGGAGCAGGCGGAGTACAACTTCACCAAGCTCAACGCCCCGGAGAACCATCCCTCCCGGGACTGGACCGATACCTTTTATCTGAAAGAGGACTCCTCTGTCCTTCTCCGGTCCCAGACCTCCCCTATGCAGATTCGGGCCATCGAAACCTACGGCGTGCCTATCCGCATGGTATCCGCCGGACGGGTTTACCGGAAGGACGAGGTGGACGCGACCCACTCTCCCATGTTCCACCAGATCGAGGGGCTTGTGGTGGACAAGGGCGTAACCATGGCGGACTTGAAGGGGACCCTCAACGCCGTGATTCGGGAAATTTACGGGCCCGACACCCAGACCCGGTTCCGGCCCCACCACTTCCCCTTCACCGAGCCCAGCTGTGAGATGGACATCCAGTGCTATAAATGCGGCGGCAAGGGCTGCCCCACCTGCAAGGGTGAGGGCTGGATTGAGCTGTTGGGCGCGGGCATGGTCCATCCCAAGGTGCTGAAAAACTGCGGCGTGGACCCGGAGGAATATTCCGGCTACGCCTTCGGCCTAGGCCTGGAGCGCCTGGCCCTGGGCCAGTATAAAATCAGCGACATGCGCCTGATTTTCGAGAATGACATGCGTTTCCTGGAACAATTCTAAGAAATTTCACCCAATGGCGGTAGTGCCACAAAGAGAAGCGGTATTGTAACCCACCGCGCCAGCGGCAGCGAAAAGAGAAGGAAAGAGGTATCGTCAACCACCAACCCCCGCCAGCACCACGCCGCGGCCCAAAGACATACCTGACTTGCAGGGCAGTCCAAGCGCGCAAGCGGTTTCTCTTTTGGACCGTCCACGGCCCGTTTTCTCTTTGGCGCAACCAAAGAGAAAATGGGGGGTGGAAAAGGACCAGCCCTCAGAGGGCT
>JAAVHG010000143.1 GCA_014799855.1 Oscillibacter sp. | reverse complement strand
GCTCAAGTGCGTCGGAGCCTGAGCCCCCAGCCGCTCCCCAGGAGGGCGAGGCTCCTCCGGCGGTACTGCTGTCGGAGGAGGGCCTGGAGGACCTTCCCTACGGGTCCCCGGTGGACTTCGACCCCAGCGGCCTGCCGGAGGCCTATGCCGCCGCCATTGAGGCGTACTGCCGCGGGGGCGTCTATCCTGACGGCGGGAAGGCGGACGAAATCCCCAGCAGGATCGCCTACGCTGTCCTGGACGTGGACGGAGACGGCCGGGACGAGCTGATTCTCCAAAACGCCAACACCATCATGGCGGGACAGACTGAGCGAATTTACGACTATGACGGCGCCGCTTTCCGGGAAGAATTCAGCGATTTCCCCGCCCTCACCTACTACGACAACGGTGTGATTCGGGCGGACTGGTCCCACAACCAGGGCTGGGCCGGGGAGTTCTGGCCCCATTATTTATACCGCTATGACGCCGGGTCCGATGCTTACGAGAACATGGGCGCTGTGGACGCGTGGAACGAAAGCCTGCACCCCACCGGCTTTCCCAACGATGTGGATCAGGACGGAGACGGCATGGTCTACTTCCTTCTTACCGACAATTGGGGGTTCGCCGCTTATCTGGAGCCTGCCAGCGGCGAGAAATACTACACTTATGAACAGCCCCCGGTGGACGGGGCGGAATATCTGGCCTGGCGGGACAGCCTTCTCCAAGGCGCGTCCCCGGTGGAAATCCCCTACCAGACGGTAAATGTGGAGTTGATTTATCCCAACGCCGCTGGATGAGTTCGGGCGCGTATTCCCAAGGCACGGGTGGGAAAGCATCAACAGGGCTCACGGGCGGAACAAAGGCCGGTCACTTTCGGCAGTTTCCCGCTTCTCCCGCAAAAAACCAGGCCCCGCCAGCTGGCGGGGCCTAGTTCCTTATGTTCAGCCTTATTTCTTCAAGGAGTCAACCCACTTGCCGTACTCCTCCAGATTGGCCTGGGCCTCCGCGCCGTCCTTGCCGGAGGTCATAACGTAGACCTTGATCTTCGGCTCCGTGCCGGAGGGCCGGACGATAACAGAGGTGCCGTCAGCCATTTCAAACCGGAGCACGTTGGACCCGGACAGCTCCATGGCGCTCTTCTCCCCGGTGGCGCAGTCGATGACGGACCCGTCGCTGTAGTCCTTCCGGGCGGCCGTCTTCACGCCGGAGATCTCCGCCGGGGGATTCTCCCGGAGGCTCTTCATCAGGTTCGCCATGTCCTTCAAGCCGTCCAGACCCGGCATGACCAGGTTATAAGTATGCTCCGCGTAATAGCCGTACTTCTCATACAGCTCCGCCAGCGCGTCGGCCAGGGTCTTTCCCTGGGAGGCGTACCACGCGGCCATTTCCGTCAGCATCATGGAGGCGGTTACGGCGTCCTTGTCCCGGACGAAAGAGCCCAGCATGTAGCCGTAGCTCTCCTCGTAGGCCATGATCACATTGCCCTCGCCGCTGTTTTCCAGCTTGTCCTTCTTCTCCGCCAGGAATTTGAAGCCGGTGAAGGTGTCGTAGCACTGCAGGCCGTTGACCTCGGCCACCTTCCGGGCCATCTCCGTAGTCACCAGGGACTTCAGGACCACCGGCTTCTCCGGCAGCTTCCCGGAGCGCTTCATAGCGCCGATGAGGTAGTCCAGCATAAGAACGCCGGTCTGGTTGCCGGAGATCACCTTGAACTCCCCGTCCCCGGTGCGGACCATAATACCAACCCGGTCGGCGTCAGGGTCGGAGCCCAGAATGAAGTCCGCGCCCTCCTTCTTGGCTATGTCCACCGCCAGATAGAAGCCCTCGGGATTCTCCGGATTGGGAGAGACCACCGTGGGGAAGTCCCCGTCGATGACCATCTGCTCCGGGACGCAGATCAGCTGCTTGATCCCTAAGCGCTTGAGGGCCTCGGGAACCAGCTTATGGCCCGTGCCGTGGAAGGGAGTGAAGACCACCTTGAAGCTGTCGGCCACCTTGGCCACGGTCTCCTTGTCGTTCACCTGGGCCATGACGTTAGCCAGGAACTTCTCGTCGGTCTCTTCGCCCAAAACCTCGATCAGCCCCGCTTTCACGGCCTCGTCGTAGGGCATAATCCGCACGTCGTTGAACACGTCCAGCACCTCCAGGCGCTTGGCGATGGCGTCGGCGTGGTGGGGGGGCAGCTGGGCGCCGTCCTCCCAGTAGACCTTATAGCCGTTGTACTCCTTGGGGTTGTGGCTGGCGGTGACGTTGATGCCCGCCTGGCAGTGGTACTCCCGAACGGCGAAGCTCAGCTCCGGCGTGGGCCGCAGGGACTCGAAAATCTTCACATGGATGCCGTTGGCGGCGCAGACCTCCGCGGCGGCCCGGGCAAATTCCATGGAGTGGTTCCGGCAGTCCATGCAGATGGCCACGCCCCGCTTTTTGCCCTCCTCGCCCTCGGCGCAGATCACGTCGGCGAAGCCCTGGGTGGCCCAGCGGACCACGTGGATATTCATATTGTGGAGACCCACATACATGGTGCCCCGGAGGCCGGCGGTGCCAAACTCCAAGGGACCGTAGAACCGGGCCTCAATCTCCTTGGGGTCGTCCTTGATGGCTTCCAGCTCCGTCCGCTCCTGAGCGGTCAGCACGGGACTCGCCAGCCACTTTTCATACTCTTTCATAAAGTCCATTTTACTGCTCCTCCTTATATCCGTTGGTGTTTCCCACGGTATTGATGAATCTGGACAATCCTCCGCTCCGCCGGAGGGGAAAAATTATGGATACCGCATAAAAGTATTATACGTGGAAGGACATGCCTTGTCAAGAATTGGTTGCCAGAATCCGGCCCACTGGCCGGGGCTTTTAGCCGCTCTTGCGGGCGGGAGGGGTTGTCAGCCCTCTGAGGGCTGGGTAATGCTCCCCCATGTCGTCGAAAGGAACTCCGCCGCTCCATTTCCTCGTCGTCACAAAGTCCGTTAAGCTCCGCCCCCGCTTTCGGCGAGGTCTCCGCCCGCTCATCTCCAGCCTAAGAGCCGCCCTTCGGGCGGTTGGCCTCCGAAACGCGCCTGCGGGCGCAGCCTTGCTCCTCCTCTCCCTACAAAATCTTTGATTTTGCGGGGACCCCATTGGGCCGAAAATTCCGCTCAAGCTCCGTTCCTTTCTCCTCTCCCCACCGGACCCGCTCCGCACCCCAAGGGCACTTCCGCGCCCGCTTTGCGGGCTTGGGCGCTGGGCTCCGGCGGGGACCCCGCTTTTCTTCCGGAAGAAAAAGAAAGAATGTGCCGTGCACGGTGTAAGAAAGAAAAAGAAGCCGCGTGCACGGACTGCTGTCGATGTCAGGTATATCTTTAGCCCGCGGCGTGGTGCGGGCGGGGGTTGGCAGTTGATGATGCCTCTTCCCTCTATTTGCGCTGACGCCGCTTGGTGGTTGACGATTCCTCTTCCTCTGTTTTCGCTGTTTCTTCTGTTTGCCCTGACGCCGTTTGACGGTTTTGGATTGGGGCGCTCTTGATAAAAAACCGCCCGTGAGGGCGGTCTTTTAGGCTTATTGTTCCGGTTCCGCCAGCCCTAGGGTGATCAGGCCCTGCTGGCTCAGGCGGGGACGGAGCCAATCGTAGGAAATCTCGAAAATCTGGGGACCAGCGGCGTAGGTGGACAGCTCATAAGGGGAAAAGCCCACGGTCATGCCCTCCTCGTTAAAGGAGACGGCGTAGCTGCTCCAATTGGCCAGGGTGTTTTCGTAACCCGTCCAATAGTCCATGGCGGGGATGTAGCCATTTAAATTTCCCCCTAACAAGCTCCATGTATCATGGGGCGCATTGGCTTGCCGGTAAAGCTCGTCCTTTACGTCTGCCAAAAAGGCGGGGCCGTCCTCCGCCAGCATGGACGCGTCGAAAAACGTGCCCGTCGTCAAATCGTAGTTCCAGGACAGCAGCATCGTACCTTCGTGGGCGCCGCCGGTAAAGCTGCGATAAGTTCCCGCTACGCTGACCATCCGGTCCGTTTGGTAGACGGAGCTGTCCAAATCCAAGCTATACTCGAGAATCCAAATGCCCTTATTCTCGGATTCCTGCTGCGCCCGCCAGCGGGCCTCCGCCGCCGCGGTAATATTCTGCAACTCCACGGCCACGGCCCAACGCTCCCGCCGCTGGTTGTTAGTCTCCACCACCGCTGCGGCCCGCTCCTCCTGAGGAGTGGCAGGCTCCAAAACCGCCGTGCCGTCCTCCCGCCAGGCGGTGAGCTCCGGGATTTGCAGATTGGAACTGACCAGAAGCACCCCCTCCTCGCTGAGGGTGTTCTTGCTCCAATTGACAATATCCACCATGTAGCGGATTGCCTCCCCCTCCGCCGGTTCCCCGGCCAGGGGCTCCTCCGCGCGGGCGCGGGGCTCCATCACAGGATCTTCCGCCAGCACCGTTTCCGCGCCGGATGCGGAACAGCCCGCCAGCAGGGCCGTCAGACACACCGCCAGCCATATCATCCATCGTTTCATGGAATACCTTCCTTTCTTATCGCCCCGCCGCCTGGATCATCACGGGGCTCTCCCGCCAGAGGCTCCCTCCCGCGGCCGCCCGGAGATCCGGGTAGGCCAGCGCATAGAGGTCCGCTGCCCTGGCTTCCAGCCGGAACAGCTCCTGGGCGGAGCCGCCCAGCCGCCGCACATCCGCCGGCTTAGTCACCACCGGCAGGGAGGCGGTCGTCCGCATCCGGGCCAGCAGCTCCCGGCCCCGGGCGTTGGCCGCCAGGACCCGCAGATAGGGCACCTCTCCAGGCGTGTCCGTCAGGCCCAGATAGGCCCGGAGGACCATCCGCCGGAGGCGGGCATGGGTAAACCGCTTGGTCTTAGCCTCCTGCAAAACCGCCTCCAGAGAGGCCGCCTCGCGGGAGACCCGGTAGAGCCGGCGGTGCAGGCCCTCCCTTCCGCCGTCCAGAAGGGCAAACTCCGCTTCCTCCATGGACCGCAGGCGGGCCAGAATCCCCCGCTGGCAGGTCTCCATCACCACCGGGGCGCGGCCCGCGGCCTCCTCGGCCAGATACGCCGCCGCCATGGGTCCGGTCATCAGGGACAGGGCCTTCTCCCGCTCTCCGGACCGCAGAAGGCTCCGGATGTGAGAGGCGGAGGGGCGCCCGCCAGACGGGGCCTCCCCGTCGTGGGGAGCGCCCTCCCGCCGGACCGCCAGAGTCCGGATGGGGGAATTCATCCGCAGAAGAGCCTTGCGGTACTCCACCGCCAGATTGTCGTTCGGCCCCCGGAGCACCGCCGCCTCCGCCGGGGAGAGGAGTCCGGCCACCGCCGCCTCTCTCGCCGCCGGGAAGCTGACGCCCTTGCTGAGGGCCGCTTTCAGCGCCGGAGGAAAATCCCCGCTCAGCAGAGCCGCCGCCAGATTGTCCAGCGTCCCGCCGCAGCCGCACTCGCTGCCAAAGGCTAGATAGTCCACCAGCCCTGTGGCGTGAAGCACGGACACTCCCCCCTGGGCAAAGCCCTCCGCCGAGGACACCGCCCAGGGAAGCGGCAGCTCCAGAACCAGATCCGCGCCGCTCTCCACGGCGGCCCTGGCTCTGGCCTGCCGCCGGAGAATGGCGAAGCCGCCCCGCTGGACGAAGTCCCCGCTCATGGCGCAGACCACGGCAGCGTCCTCCCCCAGACGGCGGCGCGTCTCCTCCAGCAGATAGGCGTGGCCGCTGTGCATAGGATTGTATTCTATTATCATACCGGCAGTCTTCATGGATTTCCTCCAAAAGTGGTGACAAAAAAGTGACATTTCGGTAAAATTTTTGTTGTATCCTGAAAAAACTCTGTTATAATGAGGATAGATTAACATTCCCTGGAAATGCGGGGGTGTTTCAGGCGTTCTGCCAGACCCCTTCGGGACATCCCGGCACCAGTATAGCAGATTCCGGGGAAGAAAAAAAGAGGAGTTGTTAAACCATGAACATTCTCGTCATCAACGCCGGTAGTTCCTCCCTCAAGTACCAGCTTTTGGACCCGGATACCGGCACGCTCCTGGCCAAGGGCCTTTGCGAGCGCATCGGCATCGACGGCAAGTTTACCTACAAGGCCTCCGGCAAGGAGACCCTGGACGCCGTTGACACGGCCATGCCCACCCATTCCGAGGCCATCCAGGCGGTTTTGGACGCCCTGGTGGACCCGAAAAACGGCGTTATCGGCTCCATGGCGGAGATCGGCGCGGTAGGCCACCGGGTGGTCCACGGCGGCGAGGCCTTCAACAAGTCCGTTCTGATCACCGACGAGGTTTTAAAGGCCATTGAGGACTGCATCCCCCTGGCCCCCCTCCACAACCCCGCCAACCTGACCGGCATCCGGGCCTGCCAGAAGGTGATGCCCGGCGTGCCCATGGTAGCCGTGTTCGACACCGCCTTCCACCAGACCATGCCCCCCAAGGCCTACATGTACGCCCTGCCCTACGCCTACTACGAGGCCGACAAGGTCCGGCGCTACGGCTTCCACGGCACCAGCCACAAATATGTGGCCGGCCGCGCCGCCGCCATGCTGGGCAAGCCCATTGAGGAATTAAAGCTGATTTCCTGCCATCTGGGCAACGGCTCCTCCGTCACCGCCATCGACGGCGGAAAGTCCGTGGACACCTCCATGGGCTTCACCCCCCTGGCCGGCGTGCCCATGGGCACCCGCTCCGGCGATCTGGACGCGGGAATTTTGCAGTATCTTATGAACAAGTACAATATGACCATCGACGAGATGCTGAACGTCCTCAACAAGAAGTCCGGCGTGGAGGGCCTCTCCTGCGTGTCCTCCGACTTCCGGGATCTGGAAAGCGCCGCCGGCAAGGGCGACAGCAAGGCCGCTCTGGCCCAGGAGAAGTTCGCCTATGAGGTCCGCAAGTATGTGGGCGCTTACGCCGCCGCCATGGGCGGCGTGGACGCGGTGATCTTCACCGCCGGCGTAGGCGAAAACGACAAGGTGGTCCGGGCTATGATCTGCTCCGGCCTGGAGTACATGGGCCTGAAGCTGGACGATGAGGCCAACGGCGTCCGGGGCAAGGAGGCCGTCATCTCCGCCGCCGACTCCAAGGTCAAGGCCCTGCTGATCCCCACCAACGAAGAGCTGATGATCGCCATGGACACGGCGGCCATTGCGAAATAAACTCCATAACAGAGGAAAGACCGGGCGGAAAATCCGCCCGGTCTGAGCTTGTCGGAAAAGGCTTGGAGTCGTTTATTCGGAAAGGAAGATAGCTACGAAAGGAACCCATCAGGGGTTCCTTTCGTTTTCAATCATAAGTTTTTCGGAACTTTTT
>JAAVHG010000142.1 GCA_014799855.1 Oscillibacter sp. | reverse complement strand
GTATCTGAGTACAAGTCCTACGATGACCTGCCGCTGTTCCTGAACGCAGCAGCCGTGGCAAAGGCGCTTGGTGTCTCGCCGTCCAGTGGCTACGAGCTGATGCACGAACCTGGATTCCCAGTACTGAAAATTGGTAACAGGATGGTGGTACCCAAGGAAAAGTTTATTCAGTGGGTAGAAAAGAACACTGCAAAAGGTGGCGGCAAATGAGAAAACACCAGTTGCCTTTAGGTTGGTCCCGCCGTGATCCACGGCACTACCGGTTCCCGCTGCCAAACGCGGTGTGGGAGTACAGACTCAAGCCGATTGAGTTCGTGATTTTTTCCTACCTCTGCTATCACCACACCCACGGTCAAGGAAAAAGACTCACTCCTAAAATAGTTGCAGAAGGTATCAGCTTATCGACATCCACAGCGAAAAAACATCTGGTCTCGCTGATAAGCAAAGGTCTCATCACCGATGAATGGACACTCACTCCCAGCATTCAAAACAAAACTGGCGAAAAGTTTTTCACTCTGCCAAACGAGTTGTTCCTGCTGAAGCTTCTACCCTCTACATTTATGGTCTACGCCTATCTGCTGCTGATTGAGGACCGTCGGACAAACACCTGTCACCCCAGCTACAACACCATCGCCGCCGCAGCAGGGATGTCCAAGAACACCGCGATAAAAAGTATCAGCGCCCTCCTGGAGATGGGGCTGATCACTGTGGAGGCCAGCAGCTACTTCGATAAGCGCGGGATGAAATGGAAGGGTAACAACCTCTACACGATTCTGCCGATCGGGATGGCGGTGGATGCGTTTCATCGGAGGCAGCTCTGCCAGCTGGAGTTGGACACGGAACGTAGGCGTGTCCGCAGACGGCAAGAGGAATACGACCGCTGTCACCCCAGGACGGCCCTGTATGCCCCGGCTTCTGCTCAAGCGGCCTCTGACCCATCCCAACTGCCTAGCCCGCTGTACACCCGTTGAACGGCAAAGACGAGGGGACGGAGGGGAGCAGCCGGCTAAGGAATTGTCAAGAGAAAAAATACAAAAATAGATGCATATTTGAACGGGAAAAAAGGCGCAGGAACCCAAGCCCACCGCAGTGGGCGAAAGGAGCAACGAAACAGATTTGCTGTTACGTAGCAGGCAAAACAGGCTCGTAAATCTTGTTGTCACGCATAACCGCAAAGATAACAGCCGTCATTTTCTTGGACACGTGGCCAATGATGTTCATATAGCGTAGTCCCTCCGCCGATTTCTTTTCGTAATAGGTCTTGAACATAGGATCGAACTGTACCGCAATGGCTCCGGCCATCCAGATGGCCCTGCGTAAATACGGCGAACCGCGCTTGGACATATGGACGGCGCTGGATTTCATATCCCCGGACTGTTTCACTTTCGGATTCAATCCCGCGTAGGCTGTCAGCTTATCTGCCGAGGTGAAACAGGAGATGTCTCGAATCTCGCTGAGAATAACGGCGCCCAACATGGGACCAATCCCGGTAATAGAGGTAAGCGTAGAATCAAATTGGGAGAAGAGCGTCGCAATCCTTTTCTCCAATGCGGCTGCTGCGTCCTGGAGGGACTGGAGTTGGCCCAGATACATCAGGAGCAGTGTGGAGTAAGCACCCTCGCAGTCCGGAATGCCGAAGCTGTCCCTGGCGAGTTCCTTGAGCTGTGTGGCTTTCCACTCCCCAAAGCGCCCATTGCTGGCCGCCTGAAGGACTTCGGTCAACTTCCCGGTCTGTGCTCTGGACAGCTTCTCCGGCGTGGGATACTGACGTAAAACGGCGAGGGCAGTTTTCCCGAAGATCGAGCTGAATTGGCTTTCAAACTCAGGAAATACCTGGTCAAGAAGGGCCGTGATCTTACGCTTGAGGTCGCTGCCCATGTCGATGAGGTAAAAGCGGTTCCTGCACAGCTCCCGCAGCGCCAGCAGTTTCTCCTGCGGCACACTGCTGGCCTTATACCGGCCAAACCGGATCGTCTCCGCGATGACCAGAGTATCGATCTCATCCGTCTTGTTTTCCTGCATCAGTATGTCCCGCATGGCGCTGGTCTGGATCGGATTGAGAACCACCACTTGATATCCCTCTTTCCGCAAGCGGGTGTAAAGAGCCAGCCAGTAATGGGATGTGGATTCCATGGCGAAGAGGAACTCGCTCTTGTGGTTTGTGAGTTTCCGCAGCCGCTACAGCAGTGCGTTGCACCCTGAACAGATGTTACGGATGGAGAAGGGCCTGCACACTGTCCGCCCCTCTGAGTCGATGACACGAATCATGTGACTGCGCTTAGCAATGTCGATTCCAACGATAAATATGGCAAACACCATCCTGCTAAAATTTGCAGACAGTCCTCGCGCTCTTATGAGTCATACCCTGCTTCGAGATGAGCGGAGAGCTGCCGCTCCCGCATCCGGCTCAACAATGAACCCTCATAAGATAGGGGTCCCATGCTGCACTAGAGGACTAACGCCGCAGGGATAAAAGAAGGGAACCTCTGTCTGCGGGGAAAGTATATCACCGCCGTACACGGCGAGGATACCAAAACTGTTGAATCAGCCGTTGCATAACCAGTGGATATTTTTGCGAGGCTTTGCCCCGGTCGAAATTATAGCAGGATAAAGGCGTGCCGCCTTTATGGCGGCCCACCGCCTACTTCTGCCCGCAGTGCGGGCAGTTGACAGGGACACGAAGTGACCTCATTTCAGAGGGGAAAAAGAGAGGTTGACCTCATCTTGGGCCTCGTCCTTAGAGCGGTCAGGCTTTCCCAGGCACCAAACACACAATTTGGAGGATATTATGAGCAAAACTGAAAATACACACAAAATGACCATTCGGCTGTCACCTCTGACAGAGTTCCGATTGGAGCGGGACTATCGCTTGGATGGCAGCCGAAGTAAAAATGAATTCATCGAAAGGGCTATCACGCATTACCAGGATCTTCTCGAAGCAGAGCAGAATGAGACACTGCCAACAGCGCTCCAGTCTGCTATTGATGGCCGCCTGGAAATGTTCGAGGAGCGGATGGCGAAACTGCTCTACAAGCTGGCGGTGGAAATGGATATGGGGTTGAACGCTGTTCTCGACTGTGTCCAGGTGGACGATGACTACCTGCGGCGGCTGCGCTCTGACAGTGTTCGAAATGTGAAAGCCACCAACGGTCTGCTGACCTTTGAGCAGAAAGCCAAGGAACAGGACGATGTCGTGGAAGGGTGATACCTAGTGGCAAAGCTGATTGTGAAAAGTCCTTATATCAAAGGCAATGGCGCCAGCGGCTATCTGAAATATATCGGTACTCGTGAGGGCGTGGAGCTGCTGCCCTCTGGGTACATGGAGTACATGACGAAACGTCCCCGCTCTCATGGACTGTTTGGCGATGAAGATCATGTGGACATGAACGCTGTTATGAAAGAGCTGAACGAATGCCCCGGCAACATCTGGACGCACATCATCTCTCTCAAGCGGGGAGACGCGGAACGGTTAGGGTACGATCACGCAAAGGCTTGGATGAATCTGCTCCGTGCCCACCGTAATGAAATCGCAGAGGCCATGCACATCCCGCCTGGTGACTTCCGCTGGTACGCCGCTTCCCACAACGAGGGGGATCATCCGCACGTCCACATGATGGCGTGGTCGGCAGAACCGGGACAAGCATATCTTTCCAGGGGTGGTATTCAGAAAATCAAATCCGCGCTGACTAATGATATTTTCATGCAGGAGATGCTACACATCTATGAGCAGAAGTCCGCCTCCAGAGATGAATTGGTGCGGCAAGCCAGGGAGGCAATGAAAACTCTAATCAGTGAAATGCGGCAGAGCATCGGTGACCACCCGAAGGTGGAATTACTGATGATAACCCTTGCCGATCAGTTGGGAGCCGTTTCAGGCAAGAAAAAATACGGTTATCTTCCGAAGGGAGTGAAGAAGACCGTAGACAAGATCGTTAATCAGATAGAGCGGCTGCCTATTATCGATGCGTGCTATCAAGTCTGGTGGGAGTTCCAGTGTCAGATAGAAGATTTTTATTCGGAGAAAGAGCGCCGGCGGCCGCCGCTCTCTCAACAGAAAGAATTTCGAACTATCAAAAATGTGGTCATTCAGGAAGCGAAGAACATCCGCATGGGCGCAGCCACCTTCGAGGATACTGGGATAGCAGAAAAGATTGAGGCTGATGCACTCTCCCCTCTGCCATATGATTGCTGAAAACTGTGGATGGTTACCCAGGACGACACTGCTCCGATGGAAGACAGAGATGAAGCTGCAGCGCAGCTCATGGACATGGCTGAAGGCGGCGATCCTGACGCTCAGTGTCTCGTGGGCAAGCTCTATCAGGACGGTCCAGTTCTGATTCCGGACAGTGCAGAAGCCCGATATTGGTTTGAGCAATCGGCCCGGCAGGGTCATATGACGGCGCAGTATGAGCTAGGGAAACTCCTGCTCTCCGATGACCCCGAAATCCGCGACCCAGCGTTGGGAATACAATGGCTGGAGTATGCCACTCATAACGGAAACGACTATGCCGCCTATCGTCTGGGAAAGGAATTTCTCAGAGGGCGGATCGTGGAAAAGGACTCTGCCAAGGCGGTGGACTATTTTACTCAGTCCGCCGAAGCCGGAAACCAATTCGCGCAGTACGCCCTCGGCAAGCTATACCTGGAAGAACACGATCAAGAACAGGCCCGCTACTGGTTCACTCAATCAGCTGATCAGGGAAACGAGTACGCACAATTCTTCCTGGACCGCTGGGACAATCTGAAGCCACCCCCGGTCATGCTGTCCATCACTCGACTGCTTCACCACATGAGCCGTGTCTTTCAAGAGCAGGCGCCAGCTCCATCTGTTCCCGGCGGCATCCAGATCGACCGCAAACGGCTCCAGCAACTCAGAAAAAAGAAGATCGCCATGGGCCACAAGGCGGACGACTATGAGGAGCAGTCCCAGTTCCAGACAATGACGATGGGGTAATCAGATTGCACCACTGTCTTCAAAGAAGAACTGCCGACTCCTAAATGATAAATTTCTGAAAACTCTGCCGAAAGAAGGTGGCTATTCAATCACAGTTCGGGTATTGTGTGTTGCTGCAAAGGAGGCGGATAAACATGAGAAGAACCCCGGAAGATTTTTACTATGGCAATATCACACCCAACGAACAGCAGATGGCACCCGATTCCGAGCTGAAGCGGGCGACGGACCGTGTCGCCCGCTATGAAAGCCAGCTCAAGGAGCAGCTTAAGGAAAATGAGCGGGCGATTCTTGAAAAACTCATTCGGTCACAGCATGAAATCGACAGCATCACAGCCCTGGAGAATTTTATCTTGGGCTTCCGGCTGGGTGTACGGATGATGGCAGAGTGTATGGATGGCAACGATGGTGACGTTCGAAACGGAGGTGCATAACAAGTGGCGAAGCGCAGAGCCAATGGCGAGGGGAGTATCCGGAAGAGGAGTGATGGCCGTTGGGAGGGGCGATATACAGCAGGCTATCATCCGGAAACCGGGAAACGGATCATCAAAAATGTTCTGGGCAAGACGCAATCTGAAGTTAAGGAGAAACTGAAAACAGCTATCGCTGAAAGTCAACGATTAGATATTTCCAAGTCCGGAAATTACACAG
>JAAVHG010000141.1 GCA_014799855.1 Oscillibacter sp. | reverse complement strand
TATACGGTTATTTCCGTCCTCCCGACAGGCGGCGGTTCATCCGCCCCGCAGGCGGCTGGTTATCACGTCCAGCAGACGGTGGGCGGCCTCGTCCTTGCTCATCAGCGGCAGGGAAATTTCATCCTCCCGGGAGATCAGCGTCAGCACGTTGGTGGTTCCGCCGAAGCCGGCCCCTGCCTCCCGCAGATCGTTGGCCGCAATCAGGTCCAGATGTTTCTGCTCCAGCTTCTTTCGGGAGTTTTCCAGAACATTTTGCGTCTCCATGGAAAAGCCGCAGAGGAATTGGCCCTCCCGCCGGTGCTGGCCCAGCCAGCCCAGAATATCCGGCGTCCGCGCCAGGGCCAGGGACAAATCCCCGTCGTCCTGGGATTTTTTAATCTTCTCCTCCGCGGCGGCGGCGGGACGGTAGTCGGCCACAGCGGCGGCTTTGATGATGATGTCCTGATCTCCGCTGCGGGAAGTCACCGCGTCGAACATCTCCTGGGCGGACACCACGTCCACCGTCTCCACATAGGCCGGCTTTTTCAGGGCGGTGGGACCGGAAACCAGGGTCACCGCCGCCCCCCGGGCCGCGGCGGCCCGGGCGATGGCATAGCCCATGGTTCCGGTGGAGTGGTTGGTCAGATAGCGCACCGGGTCCAGGGCCTCCCGGGTAGGTCCGGCGGTCACCAGCACCCGCAGGCCCTCCATGTCCCGCTCATGGACCAGGGCGTGAAGCACGGCTTCCAGCAGATCCTCCGGCTCCGGCATCTTGCCGGAGCCCACCGCGCCGCAGGCCAAACGCCCGCTGGCAGGCTCCAATACCTCCCAGCCATAGCGGCGCAGAGTAGCGATGTTGTCCTGTGTCACCGGATTTTCGTACATTTTGGTGTTCATAGCGGGAGCGGCGATTTTGGGGCAGCCGCAGGCCAGCGTCACCGTGGTAAGCATATCGTCCGCGATGCCGTGGGCCAGTTTGGCCAGCACATTGGCGGTGGCCGGGGCGATCAGCACCAGATCCGCCTGGTCCGCCAAAGCGATATGCTCCACCTGATGGACGTAGTTGCGGTCAAAGGTATCCATAGCCACCCGGTTTCCGGTCAGGGACTCAAAGGTGTGGGGTCCGACGAACTCCGCGGCGTTCCTCGTCATCAGCACATGTACGCGGCAGTGCTGCTTCACCAGGGCGGAAGCCAGCATGGCGGCTTTATAGCAGGCGATGCCGCCGGTCACGCCCAGCAGCACGGTTTTTCCTTTCAGCATAGCGCGTCCTCTTCTCCGGATGGGCGGTTTTTGTGGTACAGGAGCCGAAGGCCCTCCAGCATCAGATTTTCGTCGTAGTGAATCTGCCGCTTGCAATAGGGCAGAACCCTGGCCATCAATCCGCCGGTAGCCACGGCGGTCACCGGCCCGCCCAGATATTCCTCCACCCGGTCCAGAAGGCCGTCGATCATGGCGGCGCTGCTGTAAATGGCCCCCGCCTGCATACAGGCGACGGTGTTGGTGCCAAGGAGCCGTTCCGGATCGTCCAGGCGGATATAGGGCAGCTGCGCCGCCTGGGCGGACAGTGCGTCCACGGAAAGCCGGAGGCCGGGGATAATCATACCGCCGATATAGCTGCCCTCCCGGTCGATGACCGACAGGGTAGTAGCGGTGCCCATATCGAAAAACACCAGCGGCAGCGGGTATTTGGACCGGGCCGCCACAGCGTCCGCCAGCAGATCGGCGCCCATCTGGCGGGGGTTGTCCATTTTAATGTCCAGCCCCGTATTCATTGCCGCGTCCACCGTCAGAAACCGCTTTCCGGTCAGCCGTTCCATAGCCTGTACCATCACGTCTTTCAGATCCGGCACCACGGAGGAGATAATGCCCCCCTCCATCCGGGCGCAGTCCGCCCCCTGGTGATCCAGCAGAGCCTTGACCGTCAGCAGGTATTCGTCCGCGGTCTTGCGGCGGTCGCTGCGGATGCGGAGGGTGAAGCAAAGCCGCTCCCCCTCCATACCGCCCAAAACCGTGTTGGTATTTCCAATATCAATGACCAGGATCATGGGGTATTCCCTCTCTTTTATTCCGCGGCAAAAACCGCCTTTTTCCCGGCCGCGTCCAGCTTCAGCGCCCGGATCAGGGGGATGCACACGGCGGGAGCCAGTACCAGGGCCACAATGGCCTCCGGCACGCCGTTTCCGGCCACAACGCCCAGAATCAGCCCCATGACGGCGGAAGAGTCCACACCCTGGAGCAAAGCGTAAGCGTCCTTGAACGCCACATAGATCAGGCCCATGACCAGGGCCGTATTGGTAAACGCGCCCACCACGCCGGCAGCGCCCAGCACAACCGGACGGAGCGCCGCGTGGTTATGGGTCAGCTTTTTCAGCGCCTGAACCGTCAGCCAGGGCGTCACGCCCACCAGAATCCGGGGGACGAAGCAGATCACCAGCGCCCAGGGGCTGCCGTGATCCGTGCCGTAGACGGGAATCAGGGGAGAGAAGGCGAAGGACAGGGCGCTGGGCGTCATGGAGTTTTTCAAAAAGCTGGTGAGGCCGAACATGCCGCCCAGGAAAGCCCCCTTCCTGGGACCCAGGAGAATGGAGCCGATGATCACCGGCACATGGATCAGGGTCGCCTTGATGATGGGCAGGTCAATGTAGCCCAGGGGCGTGCTGTTCATCAGAAAGATGATGGCGGTGAAGAGAGCCAGGATCACCAAATCGTGGATGGACCGGCTCTGGGCCGCGCGGGGGGAAAGGGTCTGTTTACTCATGATAAAAACCTCCTGCTGCCGTTCCTCAAAAGGATACGGCGCGGCGTAATTTGGCCGTTTTCTCCTTGACACTCTTCCGCTCTCGCCGCCGCGGCAGCGTACAAGGCGGAGGCCAGGACAAAACAGCGGTTATATTATAATGTCTCCCGCCGGAAGAAGCAAGAGTAAATTTCCACTTGAGCCTTGTTTTATTCCAAAAAAACGTCCCCCGGGGAACCGCGTTCCCGGAGGACGTTTTTCCTGTTCTATTAGAGCCGGATCTCCGCTCCGGCGTTACCGGACCGCGGCGAAGCCCTTCTCCAGATCCGCCAGAATGCCGTCGATATGCTCCACGCCGATAGACAGGCGGATGGTGTTAGGCTTGATGCCCTGGTCCAGCATCTCCTCAGGGCTCATCTGGGAATGCGCCTTTCAAAAATGTCCTGGGTGGAGTTGGTGAGGCGGCCGCAGATGTTTCCCGCGTCCGCCAAGCCGAACCGGGCGGCGTGAGCGGAGTTCCGGAAGACGCAGCTGGTGGTTTGATAGATGGGCACGGTCCGCGCGCCGGTAGCGGGGTCGGGAAGCTCCCGGCCCACGTGGAGCTGGAGGGTTTCAAATTTGTAGTCAGACATCCTCCGTGCCTCCGGCAAACAGCGCCGTGGAGAGATAGCGGTCCCCGGTATCCGGCAGAAGGGCCACGATGGTCTTGCCTTTGTTCTCCGGGCGTTTGGCCAGCTGGACAGCGGCCCAGACCGCCGCGCCGGAGGAGATGCCCACCAGCACCCCTTCCGCCTTGCCCACCCGCTTTCCGGCGGCGAAGGCGTCGCCGTCCTCCACGGGGATCACCTCGTCGTAAACGTGGGTATCCAGCACTTCCGGGACGAAGCCCGCGCCGATGCCCTGGATTTTGTGGCTCCCCGCCGTGCCCTTGCTGAGAACCGGGGAGGAGGCAGGCTCCACGGCCACCACCTGGACGGCGGGATTCTGGCTCTTCAAATAGGACCCCACTCCGGTGACGGTGCCTCCGGTGCCCACTCCGGCCACGAAGATGTCCACCTTTCCGCCGGTGTCCTCCCAGATCTCCGGGCCTGTGGAGGCGCGGTGGGCGGCGGGGTTGGCGGGATTGACGAACTGTCCGGGGATAAAGCTGTTGGGAGTCTGCTCCGCCAGCTCCTCCGCCTTGGCAATGGCGCCCTTCATGCCCTTGGCCCCCTCGGTGAGGACCAGCTCCGCGCCGTAGGCCCGCATCAGCTGGCGGCGCTCCACGCTCATGGTTTCCGGCATGACGATAATGATCCGGTAGCCCCTGGCGGCGGCCACGGAGGCAAGGCCGATGCCCGTGTTGCCGGAGGTGGGCTCGATGATGACCGCGCCGGGCCGCAGGAGTCCCCTGGCCTCCGCGTCGTCAATCATGGCCTTGGCGATCCGGTCTTTTACGCTGCCCGCCGGGTTGAAGTATTCCAGCTTCGCCAGAAGCCGGGCCTCCAGGCCCTCCTGCTTTTCGATGTGGGTCAGCTCCAGCAGGGGGGTGTGGCCGATGAGCTGGTCGGCGGATGTGTAAATCTTGCTCATGGTAAATTCCTCCATTTTTTAGGATAAGCACCGCTGTCCGGCGGGAGGGCGCGGCCTCCCCGGCGCGTTAAATACCAACTTTTCAACTGGGTTAATATGGATTATACGCCGGACGGTTTCCTTTGTCAAGGGGGACGCGAAAAAATTTGGGTTGATCTCCCACTAACCACGCCGTATAATAGGTTTATGCAGTACGGGAACGGATGAACAAAGGAAGTGAGCTATGCTGATTTCAACCAAGGGCCGGTACGCCCTGCGCGTCATGGCCGACATGGCCCAGCACCCCTCGGAGGGGTACATTCCCCTGAAAGAGATTGCCCAGCGGCAGGAGATCTCCGAAAAATACCTGGAGGCCATTATCAAGATTCTGGTGAAGGCCAAGCTGCTCAGCGGCGTGCGGGGGAAGGGCGGCGGCTACAAGCTGACCCGCGACCCCCAGCAGTACACGGTGGGAGCCATACTGCGGCTGACGGAGGAATCCCTGGCCCCGGTGGCCTGTCTGGAGGAGGACGCGGCCCCGTGCGCCCGCGCCGCCGCGTGCCAGACGCTGCCCCTTTGGCAGGGGCTGGACCGGGTGATCAACGAATATCTGGACAGCGTAACCCTGGCGGATCTTCTGCAAAACAGCTCCGGCGGGGACGATTATGTGATTTGACGATAGGAGGGAGCACGCCCATGCCCCGCGCCTGGGGCCATGCATCCCCGCCCCCGCATTCATACCAAAAGCCCCGGCCCAGTTCCGGGGGGCCTCATAAAGAAGTATTTTTATCTGGAAGAAATGGCGTAGTCGAAAGGCCGCGCTGCTTCTTCCTTGGCCTGGGGCACGGGGAGTATAGTTAATCTTTATAACAAATGTTAAGCAAATTTCCACTCTAACCTTATGTATCTCGGCAAATGGCGGCAAAACCTTGATTTTCAGGCGTTTCCGCCATTTGCCGTGTGGGAGAGTTTTTCGCATATACCAGCATATCCCGGCGTGACTTTGCGCTGAAACGTAGTACGGAAGTAGTAAAAGCGGCCTTTCGCTTTCTTTTTTACTACGCGGCCAGCCGCTCCATCTCTGCCTTTACGGAACAGGCATTAACACGGGTGTAATAGTCCAGCGTCATGGTGATGTTAGGTCATAGACCCACCGGGCGATTTGCAAAGTATAGATATTAGCTTTTACATTGTATAGTTGATAATCATGGTTGCAATTCTCCCAAGCGGTAGCCTGGATTTTTTTAACAGCGTGGTATTTACCTGATATTGTCGAATTGCTATGCGTTTCATAGCGGCTGCCTCCTAATCAGCCGCAAGTTCCGTAAACAATCGGACGGCGGCTTTCGTCACCGAAAACCGCCGTCTGATTTGGCATCATGTAATTTGGGCGCAGAAAATTAACTGCCTCGACCAACGGTTTTTTCTTTCCCCGTCGGGGCAGACAATTTCTGTAACAGCGAAACCGATGTGCGCTAATCGGTCTGCTGTGCTTTTTCTTTCAGCTTCTGAAACGATATGTCACTGATTGCGTGTTCTATTTGGTGGGCATCTTGCTCTGCTGTTTCCCGATCAACGCCAGCAGCGATTAACTGCTCCATGAAAAACTGGTGGCGTTCATAAATCTTTTCGGAAACAGTTCGTCCTTTATCGGTCAGACAAAGGCATCCGTTTTCACCTACAATCAAAAATCCGCCAGTCCGCAGATTCTTTACCGCATGGCTGACACTTGGTTTTGAATATCCCATATATCCGGCAAGGTCAACCGATCTGACACTTCCTCTTTTCTGGTGGAGTATCAAAATGGCCTCCAAGTAGTCCTCCGAGGATTTACCTAATGTCAGTTCGGTTCACCCCTTGTGAATATGCAGGAGTTTCCACGGTCAAAGCACGATTGATCTTGACTGAAAAAATCATAGTAACTGCTGTTGTCAACAGGTCCGCCGCTGGTTGCACCCAAATAACCCCGGACAGTTGGAAAAGTCGAGGTAGGACATAAATCAGGGGCAGGAAAAATACTCCTTGTC
>JAAVHG010000140.1 GCA_014799855.1 Oscillibacter sp. | reverse complement strand
CGGAAAAGTGGCTGATGCCCCATATCCGGCCCGGTTGCTCCGTCACCTATGGGCAGGGCCGGGTACTGTTCGCCGGTGAGATCGCCGGGTTCCTCAATCCGATGGGCGAGGGGATTTCTGCTGGGATGGAGAGCGGCTACTGTGCCGCCAATGCGGTCGCAAATCACTGGGGCGATTTGATCGGGATTTATGCAGAGTACCAACGCGACACCCGGCAGCTAAAGTCCTACATGGAACGCCAATGGAGCTTTGTGGGGCGGATGGCTGGCACATTTTCGGAAATGATAATCTGAACAGAAACGAGAAGGCAAGGCGCGTATGGAAACCTTGTCTTCTCGTTTGAGTTCTTCTTTAAAATAACAGATTACAACATAATAATGGTCTTCAGACAGAGGCTACCTTTTTTCTTTCTATTTCCATTTCCCAAGTTTCTGAACCCAAATCACTATAACAGCAGCAGTTGAAATGAGAAATTCTGCGAATATAACCGGTTTTCCCATTATGCCCGTTTCGTGAAAAAGGAAGAAGTCATGTTCAACAAAGCATATTGCGAAGAATACCAGATACACAGCGATTGAGTACAGGATACAAGCCCAAATCTGATGTTGCTGTTGTTCACGGACAAGCATTTGCTGTTGTTGCTTTTCCAACATTTCAGTTTTTAGGGATAGATCATCAATCTCCGATGACTTCAACAGATAATCGGTTGTAACGTCAAAAATCGTACTCAATGCTACGATCTTTTCTAATTCAGGAACAGCTTGGCCGCTTTCCCATTTGGAAATGGATTGTCTTGAAACATCAAGTTTCTCAGCTAACTGCTCCTGTGTCATGCCTTTAGCTTTCCGCAAGGTCAAAAGCTTTTCTGAAAAATTCATAGGCCTTATGTCCTCCTTGTTATGATACTAAATAATACTAGAATCCTCGATTGACTTCTATATAGTCTACTAAACATTTGCGCAACTAGCGGTAGCAATGCTAGAGCAACTTTGAAGCATCTACCTTTTTACTATACAATATAATACTTTCTTGCTTATTACAAGGATAAGAAATGAGCCGGAACTGTCTACAGACCATTTTCTAATTATTGACATATTTGTCGGAGCCTTTCGTGAAATCGCCGGAGTTTATATCCAGCAACCATTATTTCAAATGGGAGTTCCTAAAAAACCAGTTGCCCTTTTGCTTCTTTTTCGCTATAATATCCTTTGAACCTTTTCCCCTGAAAGGAGGCCGTGATGCGAAAGAATCAATCCTATGAAATGCAGCGGGCCGAGCGGCGCATCTCCGCCGCCGCCAGCATCGCCATGTGCGCCCTCACCGTCGCGGCCCAGATTGCCGTGACGCTGCTGCTGGCCGTCTTTTTGCGGGACAAAGCCACCATCGTGTATATCCTCCTGGAGTGGATGGGCGCTATCGCCGCTATCCGGGTCTATACCCGCCCCGGAAGCCCCTCCTTCAAGCTGGCCTGGATGTGCCTTCTGCTGGCGGTGCCTGTGGCGGGCATCCTCCTGTTCTTCTTCTGGGGCGGCACCCATCAGGCCAAGAGCCTGAGCCTCCGCAAGGTGCCTCCCATTCCCGAGGGCGGCGGCCTCCGGCGGACCAGCGAGAACAACCTCGCCAAGCTCCGCCGCCAGTCCCCCGCCTGGGGCCGTCTGGCCGGATACCTCCACAAGCGGGGCTTCCTCCTCTACCGGGAAACCTCCGCCAAATATTTCGGCGACGGCGCCGCCTTCTTTGAGGACTTGATAGACCACCTGGCCCGGGCGGAGGTCTATATCTTTCTGGAATACTATATCCTGGCGGAGGGGCAGCTCTGGGACCGGATTTTCGGGATTTTGAAGGAGCGGGCCGCCCACGGCGTGGAGGTCTGCGTGATCTTCGACGACTTCGGCAACCTCACCCGCTTTTCCGACGAGACCCTGCAGGCCATGCAGAACGCCGGGATTGAAGTCCAGGCCTTCAACCCCGTCCACCCCTATGTGAACCGCATCTACTTCAACTGCCGGGACCGCCGGAAGATCGCCGTGGTGGACGGCCACTACGCCTGGACCGGCGGCATCAACCTGGCCGACGAGTACGCCAACCTCATCGTCCGCTTCGGCCACTGGAAGGACAGCGGCGTCCGCGTCGAGGGCGAGGGGGCCTGGGGCTTCGCCGCCCAGTTTATCCAGATGTGGAAGATGATGGGCCGGACCTTCCCCAACGAGGAGGACTACTACCGCTCCCGCCATCACGGCCCCGAAAGCCGGGGCTGGTGCCAGCCCTTCACCGACGGGCCCCTCAACAACCCCGACAACCCGGTGGAGGACACCTATTTGCAGCTCATCTCCTCCGCCCAGCGGATGCTGTATATCACCACGCCCTACTACGCCGTGGAGGAGTCCATACAGAAGGCCCTGTGCATCGCCGCCGACGCGGGGGTGGACGTGCGGCTGCTGATCCCCGGCGTTCCGGACCACCACAAGTTCACCTATATGGTGGCGGAAACCTACTGGGGAGAGCTGCTGGCCCATGGGGTGAAGATTTACAAGTACACCCCCGGCTTTCTCCACGCCAAATGCGTCATGGCGGACCGGGAGGCCGCGTTGATCGGGTCCACCAATATGGACTACCGGACCTTCCAGCTCCACTACGAATGCGGCGCGCTGTTTTACCACATGCCCGTCATTGAGGAGCTGCTGGAGGATTTGGACCAGATTATGGCGGTCAGCGCTCCCTACACCCTGGAGGACTGGAACAGCCGGAACGTGTTCAGGAAAATGTTCGCTTCTATCTTCAGGCTGGGGGCGATTTGGCTGTAATCCGGCCCTTGCCGGGGCCGGGAGGGAAAAACCCGGAGGCGTTTATGCGAGAGCTCTCCCCCTGTGAAGCTGCGGAGCGCAGTTTGATTAAAACCTATCGAAAGCGGCTGTGGAATCCCTTCATCGCCGCCGTCAAGCGGTATGAGCTGGTGTCGCCGGGGGACCATATCGCCGTGTGCGTCTCCGGCGGCAAGGACTCCATGGTTCTGGCCAAGCTGATGCAGGAGCTGCTCCGCCACTCGGACCGGCCCTTCCGGCTGTCCTTTCTGGCCATGGACCCCGGCTACAACCCGGAAAACCGGAGGCGGCTGGAGGAAAACGCCGCCCTGCTGGGCGTGCCCCTGACCATCTTCTCCAGCGGTATCTTCGACGTGACCGCCCAGGTGGAAAAAAATCCCTGCTACCTCTGCGCCAGAATGCGCCGGGGAGCCCTGTACGCCCAGGCCCAGGCGCTGGGGTGCAATAAAATCGCCCTGGGGCACCATTTTTCCGACGTGGTGGAAACCACCCTTCTGGGGCTGTTCTACGGGGCGCAATTGCAGGCCATGATGCCGAAGCTACACAGCAAAAATTTCCCCGGTATGGAGCTGATCCGGCCCCTCTACTGCGTCCATGAGGAGGATATCACCGCCTGGAAAAACTACAACCACCTGCGGTTCCTCCAATGCGCCTGCCGGTTTACGGAAAACCGGGACAGCTCCGGCGACGGCGTGGGCGACAGCAAGCGCCAGGAGATCAAGCTCCTGCTCCGTGAGCTTCGGCGGGGAAATCCCAACATTGAAAAGAGTATTTTTCAGGCGATTCACGGCGTCCAGCTGGACACCTTTCCGGGATTCAAGCACGGAGGCCGGGCCTATTCCTTTTTAGACCATTATGATAGCGGCGCCCCATCTGTGGACAACGCTGGACAGGAGTGAAACAGTATGATGTACTATCGCTGCGAAAACACGGACTGCGGATTTGTGGGAGAGACGGAGCCGGACGTCTGCCCCCGGTGCGGCGGCACCTTCTTCCAGGCTGTGGACGAGGAGGAAATGACCGGCGGCGACTGGGTGTCCATGGGCAACCAGGCCGTGGATGAACACCGCCAGACCGACGCGCTGGCCTGCTACCAGCGGGCGGCGGCCATGGGGGACACCCTGGGGCTGACCAACCTGGGCTGGTGCTTCGAGGCCGGCATCGGCGTGGACAAGGACGAGGCCAAGGCCCTGGAATGCTTCCGCAAGGGGGCCAAGGAGGGCTTCCCCCGCGCCCAGTTCCTGCTGGGCGAGGCCTACCGCCGGGGGGCCGGCGTGGAGCGGGACGAGGCCGAGGCGGCGAAATGGTATCAGTCCGCCGCGTGGCTGGGCTATCCGGCGGCGCAGACGGAGCTGGGCCGCTGCTATGAGTTCGGCGCGGGCGTTGCGGAGGATATGGAGCAGGCGGTGAAGTGGTATCAGGCCGCCGCCGATCAGAACAGCGCCACGGGAATGTGCTGCCTGGGCTTTTGCTACGAGGCCGGCCGGGGCGTGGAGCAGAGCTGGGAGGAGGCCGTCCGGTGGTACCGGGCCGCCGCCGGACGGGGCTATCCCCGCGCCCAGTGCAACCTGGCCTGGTGCTACGAAAACGGCAAGGGCGTGGAGCAGGACTTCGGCGAGGCCGCCCGCCTCTATCAGGCCGCGGCGGACCAGGGCTACCCCCGCGGGCTGGTGTGCCTGGGCTACTGCTACGAGCGGGGCCGGGGCGTTCCGGCGGACAAGGCCAAGGCGGCGGATTGCTACCGCAAGGCCGCCGAGGACGATGACGAGGACGGCGCCTGCTGCCTGGGCTATCTCTACGAGATTGGCGAGGGCGTGGAGCAGAGCTGGGAGGAGGCGGTGAAATGGTACACCAAATCCGCCGAGCTGGAGCTGCCCAGGGGCCAGTGCAACCTGGCCTGGTGCTACGAGAACGGCAAGGGCGTGGAGCAGGACTACAGCCAGTCCTTCCACTGGTATAAGCTGGCGGCGGACCAGGGCTACCCGCGGGGCCTCTTCAACGTGGCCCGTGCCTATGACTACGGCATGGGCGTGGATCAGAACGCCGGGGAGGCGGCGGTATGGTATCAAAAGGCCGTGGACGCCGGGTCCGTGCCCGCCATGTGCGATTTGGGCGTGTGCTATGAGCGGGGCGAGGGCGTGCCCCAGGACTTTGAGAAGGCCGTGGAGCTGTACCGCCAGGCGGCGGAGAACGGCAACCCGCCGGGCCAGTGCAACCTGGGCTATATGTACGAGTCCGGCCGGGGCGTGGAGCAGAGCTGGACGGAGGCCGTCAAGTGGTACAGCGAGGCCGCCAAGCAGGGCTTCCCCCGCGCCCAGTGCAACCTGGCCTGGTGCTATGAAAACGGCAAGGGCGTGGACCTGAACCTGTCCCGCGCCGCCCACTGGTACGGCAAGGCCGCCGAGTACGGCGACCCCAGAGGCATGTTCGGCCTGGGCTACTGCTATAAAAAGGGCCGGGGCGTGGAGCAGGATCTGGCCAAGGCCGTCCAGTGGTACGCCCGGGCGGCGGAGCTGAACTACCCCCCCGCCCTGTGCAACATGGGCCTTTGCTACGAGCAGGGGGACGGCGTGGAGCAGAATCCCGCCAAGGCCGCCGACTTCTACCGCCGCGCGGCGGAGCGGGGCGACCACATTGCCGCCTGCAATCTGGGCTACCTGTACGAAACCGGCGTGGGCGTGGCCCAGAGCTGGGAGGACGCCGTGAAATGGTACGCCCAGGCGGCGGAGAACGGCGATCCCCGGGGCCAGTGCAACTACGGCGTGTGCCTGGAATTCGGCCGGGGCGTGGAAAAGGACCCGGCCAAGGCCGCCTATTGGTACGCTCAGGCCGCCAAGCAGGGCAACCGCACCGCCGCCTGCAACCTGGGCTACCTGTACGAGTGCGGCGTGGGCGTGGAGCAAAGCTGGGAGAAGGCCGCGGCCTGCTACCAGCAGGCCGCCGACCAGGGCCACCCCAGGGGCCAGCACAATCTGGCCTGGTGCTACGAAAACGGCAAGGGCGTGCCTCAGGACATGGCGAAGGCCCTGGAGCTGTACCGCCTGTCGGCGGATCAGGGCTTTGAGGACGCCAAGGAGGCCATTGCCCGCCTGGGCAACGCCCCCAGAAAGCCGGCGGTGAAGGCTCCCGACAAGGGCGTTTATAAGGCCCCCAAAAAGGAGCCCTCCAAGGGCGGCTTTTTGAAGGGGATCTTCGGGAAGAAGGATAAATAAGGTCAAAAGAGGACATCCCGGCCATACGGGTCGTCCTCTTTTCCTGTTCTGTCTGAAAGGGGCAAGTACAAACTCCCGGTCTTAGACCGGACAAATCCCCCATATACATAGGTATGGGGGTGAGAGGATTGAGACCAACCGGATCGATGATTCCCGGAACCATCCTCCTGACGGGGGCAAATCTCCTTCTACGGATCTCCGGCATGGCCTTCCAGGTCTACCTCTCCGGAAGGATCGGGGCCGGGGGCGTGGGGCTTTTGCAGCTGGCCCTCTCGGTACGGGGGCTGGCCTTTACAGTGGGCTCCGCCGGAGTCCGTACCTGTGCCATGTATCTGACCGCCGGGGCCCTGGGCCGGGAGAGGGACACCAAGGCGGTGATGGATGGCTGCTTCCGCTACAGCGCCCTGTGCAGCGGCCTGGCCATGGCGGCGTTGTGGTGCGCCGCCCCGTCTTTGGCGCGGGAATGGATGGGAAGCCGGGGGATCATTCCCTGCCTGCGGCTGTACGCGGTGTTTCTGCCCGTCAGCTGTCTGGGGGGAGTGCTGACGGGGTATTTCACCGCCAACGGGCGGATTCGGACTTTAGTGGCGGTGGAATTTCTGGAGCAGGGACTGGCCGTGGCCGGAACCTTCCTCCTGCTGGAACGCTGGGCGGGAGAAAACGCCGGGCGGGCCTGCACGGCGGTGGCGGCGGGGAGCTGCATTGCCGGAGGGGCGGCGTTTCTGGTCCTCTGGGTCCTCTGCCGCCGGGAACTGCCGGAGCGGGCCGAGAAGCGGCCTCCTTATGGGGACATTTTGAAAACCGCTCTGCCCCTTGGAGCGGCGGACGGCCTCCGGGCGGGGCTGAACACCCTGGAAAACCTGCTGATCCCCAAGCGGCTGGCCTTGTACGCCGAGACGGTGGACGCTCTGGCGGACTACGGGGTCCTGCACGGCATGGTGTTCCCTGCTATGATGTTCCCCGCCGCCGCGCTGTTCTCCCTGGCGGAGCTGCTGGTGCCGGAGTTCTCCCGGTGCGCCGCCGGAAACCGCTGGCCCAGGGTCCGGTATCTCACCCGGCGGGGGCTGCGGACCTCTTTGGCCTTCAGCCTTTTGGCGGCGGGGATTTTGCTGGCCCTGGGGCCTGTTTTGGGCGATCTGCTCTACCACACCCCGGCGGCGGGGCGGTATCTCCGGCTGTATGCCCCCTTTGTTCCTATCCTGTACACCGATGCGATTGTGGATGCCATGTGCAAGGGACTGGGCCAGCAGAGCGCCAATGCCCGGTACAATCTGCTGACCTCTTTTTTGGACGTGGTGTTTCTCTGGACGCTCCTTCCCCGGTGGGGATTGGGGGGGTACTATGTCAGCTTTGCCGTGACTCATCTGCTGAACTTTGGCCTGAGCCTGCGGCGGCTGCTGGTAACGGCTTATCGCCGGCAAAGTTGAAAAGCTTTCTTTGCTGCTTTTTAATTTTCCATTTTGCCGGCAAGATGAGCGGATAAAAACGAAAAAAAGCCGCTGTAGGGCGACAAGATTTTTGAGAAATCAGGACAAAATAAATGAGAAAATCGAGACTTTCTAAGAAGTAATTTCTAGAAACTAGGGGGGATAGCAATTTGAGCTATTCCCCCTAGTTGTCAAGCTGCAACTCGTTCGTATTTATAACTTGATTGTTCTCGGGACCGACTCGGCGCAGATTATCGAAATATAAGGTCAGGCTAATACGTGTTTATACCAACGCTTTAGCCCAATCGGCCACCTTTTTCTTGGACTTGGCTGTTTCGCAGCCACGGACCGCCAAGCCCCGCTCTACGGCTGCCCCGGCGCAGACGCGCTGCAGATCACACTCACTGCTACCCATGCCGCTGCCCTCGTTAGTGCAGAAGGGGAGGATGCGCTTGCCGGAGAAATCATAATGCTCCAGGAAGGTGAACATCGCCATAGGCATAGTGCCCCACCAGTTGGGGTAGCCCACGAAAATTGTGTCGTAGCCGTCCAGACTGTCCAGATATTCTTTCAGCTCCGGCCGGGCGTTGGCCCGCAGCTCCTCCTGGGCCTCCTGGGTGCAGGTAGTGTAGTCGGCGGAGTAGGGCTTCACCGTGTCTACTTTGAAGAGGTCGCCGCCTACGGCCTCCTGGATCATCTCGGCCACAATCTCCGTATTGCCCTTAGGCAGGTCCCGGATGCTTCCGTTCCAGTAGTTCTGGCCCTTGCGGGAGTAGTAGACGATTAAAATGTGTTCCATAACAGCTTCTCCTTTTATTCAAGTTAGGGCTTCGCCCAGTGTAAACGCGGTTTCATAGGCGGGGTGCCGGAGGATGTCCCCCTTGTCCCAGGCCCCGGTGCCGGGGCAGACAGCGGTCAATGAAAATCTTCATCTAGGCGCTTATGGAGCAGAAATACACCGGCGTGGCCAGGGACGATATAGGGCTTTTTGACAATCATCCAGGCCAGGGAAATCTGGGCCGGAGTGGCCCCCTTTGCCTCCGCTAATTCCTGGATATAGTCCATCAGCGCCCGATTGGCGTCTATGGCCCCGGCCTTGTATTGAGGCATAAAGCCGCGGAAATCACTGGCCTCAAATTTGCTGTCTTTCCCGTAGGCGCCGGACAAAAACCCGTTTGCCAGGGGGCCGAACGCGACGTATCCAACGCCAAGCTCTTCCAGAACCGGAAACAGTTTTTCATGCCCGCGGGCCATGATGGAGTAACGGTTCTGCACGCAGGTAACAGGACAGACGGCGTGGGCTCTCCGCAAATAGGCTTCGTCAGTCTCTGAAATTCCCCGTCGGAGGATTTTTCCCTCCTTTATCAGATCACTCATAACGCCCGCCACTTCCTCAGCGGGAACCTTGGGGTCGATCCGGTGCTGGTAATACAGGTCGATATAGTCGGTTTGCAGGCATTTCAGGCTACCTTCCACCGATTTCCGGATCACCTCCGTGCGGGAATCCATCTCCAGCGTTCCCTGAGAATTGTGATGAACTCCGCGCTTGCTGGCGATAACCACCCTGCTCCGATAGGGTTTCAGCGCTTTCCCACCAGATCCTCATTACAGGCCGTGGAACCGCCGGCGCGGCTGCCGATGCAGCATTCGGCGGTATCAAAAAAGGTGCAGCCTATGTCCAGAGCCGCTGCGATGGCCCCTCCGCCGCCTTGTCTTCCATCGCGATTCCGTAGGCGTGGGTGAGGCCCATGCAGCCCAGGCCGACAGTAGAAACCTCAAAATCCTTTTCTTTATATTAGGGCATGTTTGAAAAATGGCAAAACACCCAAACGGCGGATCTTTTTCCGCCACTCTGCGTTGATTTTCCTTGCCATACACCAAGTATGGCAAGGAAAATCGCCTTGATTGGCGAAAAAATCTCTCGCCGTTGGGGATTCTGCCATTTATCAAACAAGCCCTAACTGCTCCCCGCGGCTCCGTTACTTTTCAAAGGCGGCGGCGCAATCCTTCAAATGCCCAATGACCTTGATCTGCTGGGGGCAGGCCCGCTCGCACTGGCCGCAAGCGATGCAGTCGGAGGCCGTGCCCACGCCGGAGACGGCCTTGGCGTAGTCCGCCGCTCCCTCCT
>JAAVHG010000139.1 GCA_014799855.1 Oscillibacter sp. | reverse complement strand
TTTTTTTCGCATTTACTCTTGACATTTTCACGGGATGGGGCGGGACGGCCTGAATCTGTTGCGCGGGCTTCACGTTTGTGATAGGATGAAGGCGTTAAATCGAAAATGACGCGCCTTGACAGACCAGGCGCGCCAAAGGGGGACGTATCATGAGCGGCATTATGGAATTTGCCAGCAGGGAGGAATTTCGGAATTGGCTTTCCGAACACTGCCTGTCCAGCGATGGCGTTTGGCTTTTATTTGGCAAAGCCGGCGGACCCAAGACCATTAAAGCCGGAGAAGCGCTGGAAGAGGCGCTCTGCTTTGGGTGGATTGACGGACAGATGCAAAGCCTTGACGAGAAAACCTACAAGAAATATTTCTCCATGCGCCGGGAGAACAGCAAGTGGTCGGAGAAAAATAAGGCGCTGGTCAAAAGCCTGGAAGAACGGGGGCTGATGACCGGTTTCGGCAGAAAGAAAGTGGAGGAAGCAAAAAAGAACGGCCAGTGGTACGCGAAAAACTCCATGGAGGTCACTGGGGAACAGATTGCCCGCCTGTCCGCCCTGCTGGAGGAGTACGAGCCCGCCCACACGAATTTTGAGGCCATGCCCCTGTCCGTGCGGAAGACCTACACGCGGGCGTATTTTGACGCGAAGACGGAGGCCGGACGGGAAAGGCGGATCGCCTGGATGGTGGACAGGCTCAACAAAAATCTGAGGCCGATGTAGCGGGTTTGCGTGCTGTGCGGGCATCTGCCCCTTGCGTCCGCCCCGCGCCTGTGGTATGATAGGAACATAAGTTCGATAATTGCGAAGACAGGGGGGCTTTATCCATGAAAAAATGGTACGATGAGGAATACGAATTTCAGGTGGAGGTCGTGGGCTTTCTCCGGGGTGACCGCACGGAGCGGTACTGCCGGAACGGCGAGGAGATCGGGGACAAGTACACGTGTACCTACGGCTGTCCCGTGAACCAGGAGGGCTTCGGCATCTGTTCCAAGACCATGATGATGCTGTATCCCCTCATGGAGGCGGTGAGAAGCGGCGGGGATTTGGAAAATGTTGGCGGAGACGGCCCGTACAGCAAAACGATCGTCTGTCCGGACGGGTGCGTCGTCTTCCGCCTGACCGCCAAGCCCCTGGGCAATGAGAATTTCTTCAAGGGGAAGTTTTTTGACTGAATTTGCCGCGTTCAACCACCCTCCAGCTGAGACAGGATGCGTTTCAGCACCTCAATGACGCTGGCGCACTGCTGGGGAAAGCGGGCCCGGAGGGCCGGGTCGGCAGTCTCCATCAGGTAGGGATGGCCCGCGATTTCCAGCATGGACACGTCGTTCCAGTTGTCTCCGAAAACCGCCGCGTCCGCCAGATCCACCCCCAGCTTTTCGCACAGCCCCCGCAGGCCCACGCCCTTGTCGGCCACATTGAAATCCAGCCACTTGGGCCCCGACACCGCCATTTTCAGCTGTCCCCGCTTGGGGCCCAGCGCCTCAATGGCCCTGTCCGGGCCGTTGGGGCAGAAGACGGACAGCTCCAAAATGTCCTCGGGGATGTCCTCCGGCCGCTCCACATATTGAAAGCGGATGTCCAGCACCTCGTCCAGCTCCCGAATAAGGACCGGGTCATGGCTGCAAATATAGCCCACGAACTGGCCGGAGATAAAGGCGTCGTATCCCGGCAGGGCCAAGGCCTCCCGGATCAGGGCCAGGGCCTCCTCACGGGGCATGGGGGTTTTGGACAGCACCGGCGGGTTTTCCTCCGGGCCGGGGCCGAAAACCACCGCGCCGTTTTCGCAGAGAAAGCAGATCTGGTCCGCAATCTCCGGCTGGAACAGAGTCCGCACGGAGTGGTACTGCCGCCCGGAGGCGGGACAGAACATCACCCCCGCGTTCCGCAGGCGGCGGATGATCCCGGGCAGCTCCGGAGACATGGCAGTGGCTCCGTAGGGCAGAAGGGTGCCGTCGATATCGCTGGCAATGAGTTTCAGCATAAGTACCTCTTTCTGTTTTCAAAAACGGTTTTTGTGTGTCTGTCAAACCTTCCCATCCATTGTACCATAGCGCCTCCGGAGGGGCAAGACGGCAGAAGCTCTAATCTTTCCCCTGGCCGGAGGGGAGCGGGAGGGCAAAATGGCGGACCAGGTAAACCGGGTGTGGAGCGCCGGACTCAATGTAAAAAGCTCTTGACATTTTGCGTAGCCCTTGGTATACTGCAAAATGTCAAGAGTTCTTTACTTTTTGGAGGCGCCGTATGAGAGATCGGAAAAAGACGCTGGGGTTTCACCGGCCGGACGAAATGGAGCGGCACATTCTGTTCAAGGCCCAGCGAAACGCCTACCTGTTTCTGGTTGGGGCCCTGCTGGTCTGGTCCCTGTGGGAGAGCGGGCAGGTCTATCTCCGCCACGGCCGCCTGAATCCGCTGCCCTGCCTTCTGCTGGCGGGAGCGGCGGTGATCCAGGCCTTCTCCCAGCTGGCGCTGACCCGGCAGGCGGTGAAGGACGACGAGGACTCCCGGGAAACCAGTCCCCTGGCGTGGCTTGTGACGCTGGGCTTCGCTGTGGCCGCGGCTGTTGTAGCGGCGGTAGGGGCCTTTCTGCTGATGGGCGCGCGGGTATGACTAATCAGATTAAGGCGCTCCGCAAAGCCAAGGGCTTCCGCCAGGAGGACCTGGCCGCCGCGGTGGGCGTTTCCCGCCAGACCATCATCGCTGTGGAGAACAACAAGTACAACCCCACCCTGGAGCTGGCCATGCGGCTGGCCCGTGTTTTGGAAACGCCGGTGGAGGAGCTGTTTCATTTGGAGGACTGACTATGAAGGAAAAAATTGTTCCGCTGACGCCGTATCTTCTGATTCTGGCGGCGGACTTCTACCTGCTGCCCTGTCTGATCCGGGATACGGGGTTAGCTATGCTGGTGATGCTGTGCGTCATGCCCGCCGTCGCCTTTGTGACCGCCGCGGCCTGGGGCGTCCGCCGGGGGTTCAGCCTGTTTCCGGCGCTGGCGGCGGCAGCGCTGTTTGTTCCCACCATCTGGATATACTATAATTCCTCCGCCTGGGTCTACGCCCCGGCCTACGGGGTTATTGCGCTGGCGGGAACCGCTCTTGGCCGGGTATTTTTCGGGAAGCGGTAGGATGTGAACAGGCTATGAAAAGAACCGCCTTTCGGCGGTTCTTTTCTCATACTAATTTCAGATAAAACAATTTAGATTTATCTGAAATGGAAACGCCGGAGACGTTTCCGTTTTGCGCCAGAATGGCGCAAAACACGTCTCATAAGAATCCAACGCGTCTACGACGCTATAAAAAGCTTTTCAAGCTTTTTAATGGATTCTAGTATCACGTGTTCTCCCGGCTGATGGGCTCCCGGATCAGGAGCCGCCGGAGGGCCTTGCCGTTGAAGGGAAGCAGGGGATACAGATACCCCCGGCCCACGATGGGCTTGGTGGTCGCCAACAGCGCCATGATGCCGATTACCCCCAGGCCGAACCCCCAGAGGTCGAAGGCCGCAGTCAGAATCAACAGCACCACCCGGAGGAGCTTAAAGGTATACCCCAGCTCATAGCTGGGCTGGGCAAAGCCCGCCACGGATACGAAGGCCATATACACCAGCACCTCCGGCCCCAGCCAGCCGGCCTGGACGGCGAAGTCACCCAGAATCAGGGCCCCCAGCATGGAGAAGGAGTTGGACAGGGAGTCCGGCGTGTTGAGGGAGGCCAGCTTCAGCACGTCAATCAAAAACTCCACCACCAAAAGCTGCCACAGCAGCGGCAGAGACGCCGGCTCCGGGGAGGAGAGAAATTCCAGCCAACCCGGCAGCCGCCCCGGCTCGCTGACCACCAGATACCAGATGGGGGTGATCAGCAGGGAGATCAGAAACACGATGATCCGCAGAAGCCGCAGGTACGTGCCCACCAGAGGCGGGAAGTAGAACTCGTTGGCCTCCTGGGTGAAATCGAAAAAGGTGGTGGGCAGCAGCATGGCGCAGGGGGAGTTGTCAATCAGCAGCACAATGCTGCCCTCCATGATGCTGGCGGCGGCCACGTCGGGCCGCTCCGTGTACCGGACCTTGGGGAAGGGGTTGTACCACTGCTTGGGCCGAATGGCCTCGGCCACGCTCTCCTGGGACATGGAGAGGGATTTCGCGTCAATGGCTTTCAGCTTGCTGCGGACCTCCTCCAAAAGGGTCCGGTCCACCTGGTCGTCCAGGTAGCACAGCACCGTGTCGGTGTGGGACCGGGTGCCCACCTTCCGGCCCTCCATGGTGAGATGGGGGTCCCGAATCCGGCGGCGCAGCAGGGCCATATTGGGCACCACCGCCTCCGTAAAGCCGTCGTGGGAGCCCCGGAGAACCTTTCCGGTGGACGGCTCCTCCACCCCCCGGCTGGGGTACTCCTTGGCGTCGATCAGGGCCGCGCCGGAGAGGCCCTCTATCAGCAAAAGCGTCTTTCCCAGAAGGACAGAGGTTACGATATCCGCCGGGTCTGTGCTGACGTCCGCCTCGGAGAAGGTGATGAAGCGGTCCAGGAAGGACTGCATATCCGCCAGCGCGGACACGTCCTCCGCCCGCAGGGACAGCCAGAAGGCCCCCATCCGTTCCAGGGTCTCGTCCTTGCCGTAGCCGTCGATGACCCAGAGCCGGGCCCGGCGGCCGCCGATGAGATAGTCCCGGCTCACTATGTCGCAGCTGCGGTTTACTCCCAGCTCCCGGTCAAACCGCCGGACATTCTCCCCAAAATTGCGAGAAATTTCTTCCATACCGCACCTCCAAACAGGGCTAGTATGCGCCGGGAAAGGAAGATTATTCAAAAATACGGGCAGGCGCGAAAAAGGCCCTCCGAAATTCCGGAGGGCCTCCTATCCATACTATAGATTCTCTTTCATAAAAACGGGAGCGTTCATGCCCGCGGCGGCATAAACGCTCCGCGTTCCCGGTGTTCTTATTCCGCCAGCCCCCGGTAGAGGAAGGTTACAATCTGCCCGCGGGTGCAGACGTTATCCGGGGAGAAGGCGGTGGCGGAGGTTCCGGCGGTCACGCCCTGCTCCGCGGCCCAGGCCACGGCATCCGCATAGTCCGCCCCGGCGGGAACGTCCGTGAAGCTGGCGGCCTTGGCGCTGGGACTGTCCGCCGCTTTCCACATATAGGTTACCGCCATGCTCCGGGTGCAGGGGGTGTTCCCGCTAAAGGCGGAACCGGAGACCATGCCCTTTTCATAGGCCCAGACGGCGGCGTCCGCGTAGTAATCGC
>JAAVHG010000138.1 GCA_014799855.1 Oscillibacter sp. | reverse complement strand
TTCTTCCCGCTGGACCGCCGTCCCGCCGTCCAAGCCGAAATCCTGGGCGGCGCTTCCGGTGTCCCGGCGGAGCATGGTCTCCATCACCCGGATATCGCTGTCCACGTCCATGGCGTCGGCCTTGTACAGCTCGTCCAGCTGATGCTCAAAGCCCTTGACAATGGCATCCATGGTAGCCTCAATGCGGGTCTTGGCCTGCCGGAGGTTCTCCCCCTCCACCCCGGCGGCCTCGAACGTGGCGTAGGAGTCCAGCAGCTTCTGGGTGGTGGGCAGGTAATAGTTCAGGAAGGTGTCGATTTTGGAGCGTTTTTTCGGGTCCTCCTCCACCGCCCGGAAAATCTTGGCGGTGATCTCCTCCAAACGGTCGATTTTGGCGGAGAGAAGGGGATCGGCAATGTCGTCGTTGGCCCGGCGGATGTTCCGGAGGATGCCGGAGTAGCCCTCCTCCGCCTCCTTGGGGGTGGGGGCCGCCTCCGCCTTGCGCTGGGCTTCCTGCCAGTTGAGGTCCGCCTGGCTGCTGCGGAAGAAATAGCCCAGCTCCACATTGAGGTAGGCCCTGCCGCCGAAATACCCCTTGTCGATCATTTTTTCCAGATCCTTTTCCACCCGGCTCTCGGGGTAGCCCAGGACGCGGGCCAGCTCGTCAACGGGCATGGCCTCCCGCTCTCCCAGGACGGACAGGTATTTGGAAAACCGCTTCATCTGCCGGTCCATGGAGAAGCCCTTGAACAGCATTCCGCCGCCGGCGGCGGTGAAGGCGCACGCGCCCAGCAGATCCTCCAGCCACCAGAAGGAGCCGGAGCCCGCCTGTATGGTCCACAGCATACTGTCCACCGCGTCTCCCAGTCCGCCCAGGCCGGCGAACAGCAGCACCGCGCCTAATATTTTCAGCCACTTGGCGTTGGATTTCTTGAATTTCGGGGATTTTGTGACCTTTTTCACCGCCTTGGCGGTCTTTCCCTGGGCGCGGTTGGCCACCGGGTCCGCCTGCCACACGGCCTGGCCCTGGAGGGGCGGCGGAGCCGCTTTTTTCTCGTCGCTGCCAAAGAGCTTGGCGAAGAGAATCAGCAGCGCCACAGGCCAGATGCCCAGGCAGAATAAAATCACAATCAGCGCCCAGGATTTCCAATCGTCATCCCTCTGCGTCCGGTTCGCCACGGCTTATTCCCCCTTTTGCTTCAGCTTGGTTTTCCTGCCCTTTTCATCCACAATGGTGATAGTGTCCAGCTGGGATTTCAGGTTTCCCACCACGGAATCCACATATTCCCGCCGGAGGAGGGCCTGCTCCTGTTTTTCCTCCTCCGTCAGGCCCGATTCCCGGGATTTCCGGGCCAGGGCGTTGATGCGGTCGATTTTTTTCTGATCCATAGGTTATTCCTCCGCTTGTTCCCGCTCAAAGATCAAGTCAATGGTTGTGATAAATCCGTTTGACTGTGTCGCCGGAACCCAGCCGGCATAGCGCCAGCCTGCCTCGGCCCAGGAGCGAATCGCGTCCTGATGATCCATGGATTTCCCCACAAAGACGCCTTTGCTCACAGCGATTCTCTCAAATTCATATTCCAGCATGGCTTATCTCCTTATTTATAGATACCGCTTCAAGGTAATGGAGGTCCGTCCTTTTTTCGTCACGCCGCCCACGGCGGCCAGCTCGCACTTGCCGAAGCCCCGGGCGGTGATCACGTCCCCCTCTGCCAGGGGCTTGTCCGGCTTCAGGCAGTCCCGCCAGTTCACCTGGACCCGCCCCGCGGCGATCAGGTCCGCCGCTTTCCCCCGGGCCATCTGAAAGCCGGAGGAAACCACCGCGTCCAGCCGCAAGGAGCTGACGGTGTCCCGGATCTCCCGGAATTTCGCCGCCGGAATGTGGATATGCTCCACGGGTATCTCCGTCACGGACAGCTTGGCCCGTCCGGCGGAGGTCCAGCTCTGCTGGAGAAATTCCGCCACGCCCTCCAAAACCAGAAGGTCGGCGCTGCCAGGGCCTACTAAAATATCCCCGGTTTTCTCCCGCACCACACCCATGCCCATGAGACTGCCTAAAAAATCCCGGTGGGTCAGGGTGTATTCCTCCCGAAAGGCCGCCCGGAGACAGCGGATAGGGGACTGCCCCTCCGCGTCCTCCGCCTCCAGCCAGTCCGGCAGGAAGAGGAAGACCCGCCGCTCCGCCCCCTCGTACCCTCCCAGAAGGACATAGGCGTTCTCGGGAATCCCGGCCAGGCGGAGGAGGTCCAGCCCCTGGGACTGCTGCTGCGGGCTGAGAAAATCCGTGGCGGCGGGGGTGTTCCGCCGCCGGGCCTGCTCCGCCCGGTCCAGAATCTTGGCCAGGAGCATCCGGTCCTCTCCAGAGGCCCCCACCCGGTCCAAAAGCGTCCCCTTATCCATGGCGCAGCTCCTGGGTGCGGACCAGGGCGGCGTAGGCCCCGTCCTTGTCCATCAGCTCCTGATGGCTCCCCAGCTCGGCCACGCAGCCCTCCTCCACCACGGCGATGCGGTCGGCGTTCCGGACGGTGGAGAGGCGGTGGGCGATGATGATGGTGGTCCGGCCCTGGGACAGCTTGTCAAAGGCCTCCTGGAGCTTGGCCTCCGTTACGCTGTCCAGGGCGGAAGTGGCCTCGTCCAGAATCAGCACCGGGGGGTCTTTGAGGAAAATCCGGGCGATGGAGATTCTCTGCTTTTGTCCGCCGGAGAGAAGGACGCCCCGCTCGCCCACGTAGGTGTTGAACCCGTCGGGCATGGCGCAGATATCGTCGTAAATCTCCGCCAGCTTCGCCGCCCGGGCCACCTCCTCCTCCGTAGCGTCGGGGCGGCCATAGCGGATGTTCTCCAGAATGCTGGCGGCGAAGAGGAACACGTCCTGCTGAACCACGCCCACATTCTGCCGCAGGGACTCCTGGGTCACGTCCCGCACGTCCATGCCGTCAATGCGGACGGCTCCCTCGGTCACGTCGTAGAACCGGGGAATCAGCTGGCAGAGGGTGGATTTCCCCCCGCCGGAGGGCCCCACCACCGCCACGGTCTCCCCGGCCCGGATGTGGAGGTCCACATCGTGCAGCACGTCCAGGTCGTCCCGGTAGGCGAAGCTCACGTGGTCCACGTCCACCTGGCCACGGACCCGCTGCAGCACCGTGGCGCCGGGCGCGTCCTGGAGGGCGGGCTCCTCCCGCATCAGCTCCACAAACCGGCCCAGGCCCGCCATGCCGTTGGCGAACAGCTCCGCCATGGTGGACAGCTTCCGCATGGGGTTGACGAAGGTGGTGATGTACAGGCTGAAGGTGATCAGGTCCACGGTGGTCATCTGCCCCTCCATAATGAAGTACCCGCCGGCGGCGATGACCGCCGCGGAGAGGGCGCAGAGGAAGAACTCCATAGTGGCGTTGAACCGGCCCATGGCCTTGTGAAACTGCCGCTTGGAGGTCTTGAAGCTCATATTGGAGCTCTCGAACTTTTTCAGCTCCGCCTGCTCGTTGGCGAATGCCTTGGCGGTGCGGATGCCGGAGAGGCCGGACTCAATGTCGGCGTTGATGACGGCAGTCCTCTGCTTCACCGTCCGGGAGGCCTCGCTCATGGAGCGGCGGCACATCCACACCACCAGGAAGAAGATGGGCAGAATAATGGCGATCACCAGGGCCAGCCGCCATTGGATGGAGAACATGATCACCAGGGCTCCCACTATGGTCACGCCGGAGATAAACAGGTCCTCCGGCCCGTGGTGGGCCAGCTCCGTCACGTCGAAGAGGTCGGAGGTCAGGCGGCTCATCAGCTGTCCGGTGCGGTTCTGGTCAAAGTAGTTGAAGCTCAGCTCCTGCATATGACGGAACAGGTCCCGGCGGATATCCGCCTCCACCAGAATGCCGAAGGTGTGGCCCCAGTAGCAGATCACATAGGTCAGCACCGCCCGGAGAGCGAAGGCGGCGAATACCACCGCCATGACCACGAAAAAGGTCTTGTAGGCGCTCTGGGGAAGCAGATCGTACATACACCGCCGGGAGATGTAGGGGAAGGCCAGATCGATGACGGAGATCATCAGCGCACAGCAGAGATCCATGAAAAACAGCTTCCGGTGGGGTTTGAAATAGGCGAGAAAAATTTGCAGGGGGGTCTTTTTCTGATAGTCCCGGGTGGTCATAAGAGTGACGCTCCTTGTCTGAAAACGGTGTCGGGGGAGATATCCCCCGCGGATTTTCCTTTTCCGGCCCCATTCCCCTGTGGGAGCAGGCCGCATCAATACAGTTTATATCATAGCACGATTTTCCCGGATGCGCAATGAAATATCCCCGGACGATCCTCCGTCCGGGGATATTTTTATCCGGTTTCGTCAGGTGTTGGACAGGTAGTCGCCCTTCATGTAGCCGGTGGTGGTCACGCCGCCCACGGCGGTGAAGGTGATCTCGTACCAGCCGTCCCCGGCGCTCTGCACAATTTGGACGGAGCCGCCGTTGGGGATGGTAGCCAGGATATCGTGGCTGGTGCCGGGACCGGACCGGACCCGGACGCCGTTGCCGCCGTTGACTACCACCGCGCTGCCGGCCCGGAGGGACCCGCCGCTGGTGGAGGGAGTCGTGGTAGACGGGGTAGTGGTAGACGGCGTAGTCGTGGAGGGCGTGGCGGTAGAGGCGCTGCCTCTGACCCGGACGATGCAGATGGCCCGCCGGCTGCCATCGGTGACTGCCACGTGAGTGGTGCCGGAGGAGATAGGCGTTACCGATCCGGTATTGTCCACAGTGGCGATGGAGGTATCCTCGCTGATCCAGGTATAGGTGCCGTTGCCGCCGGAAACCCGCAGCTGCACTGCGCCCTGGGAGACGTCGCGGGTGAAGTCCGTGCTGCTGAGGGTCAGGCCGGAGGGCAGAGCCGCCGCCTGGGCATAGGTCATGGTTCCGGAGGAGGGAACGGTGCCGCTGGGAACGTCGCCGCCGTTGGCGCTGGGCACATTGCCGCCGGACACGTCGCCGGGGGTAGTGGCGTCAGGCCCGCTGGGCATGGTGCCGTCGGGTGTGCCGGAGTTGTCCGGCGGAGTGGTAGTGTCGCTGGGCGTAGTGTCGCTGGGCGTGGTGCCGCTGGGAGTATTGCCGCCGGGCGTAAGCTCCTCGGGAGGGATGGTGTCGGATACGCCGGACTTGTCCGGCTCGTCGTCCCCCTTGAACTTTTCGGCGATTTTGTCCCCCCAGAGGAGATAGACCAAAAGGGCCACCATAATGATGATCAGTACGATCAGCGTGGGGGTGATCAGATTGGGCTGGCGGCGGCTGGCGCTGCGGCCCTGGGGATAGCGGCGGATCTCCTCGCCGTCCTCGTAGGCCTCCTCTTCCTCGCAGAAGGGGCAGTATCTATATGTATCGGAATATCTCTCCCCGCAGATGGGGCAGCGGATCATAGCCATAGTGTGCCTCCTGTCAAAAAACCGAGATTGTAAGTACTTTACATAATATCGGTTTTTTCTCTTCCAGTCAAGTGTAACCTGTTGATTTTTGGGGATTTCCCTGTTTTTTCCTCCCGGGCTGTCAAAAGCGCAGGATTTTTGCCGCCGGAAGCGGCCTCCGCCGTTGACTTTCCCCCTCCGCCGGGATACAATGAAGAAAAAATCCCAAGGAGGAGAGCTGATGACCGTCACCGTGGACCCCGCCCGCTGCATTGGCTGCGGCATGTGCGCGTACACCGCCCCCGGCGTGTTTCGGATTGAGGGGGCTGTTTCCACCGTCCTGCCCAGCCCCGACAAGACGCAGGCGGCCAGAGCCGCCTCCGCCGCCGACGGCTGTCCGGTAAACGCCATTAAGGTGAAGCGCTGAAAGAAACCACCGGGAAAAAAATCCTTCCCGGTGGTTTTTTGATCCAGCTCCCTATGCGCTTTTGCGATCCCGGCGGCAGGGGAACCCGCAGTTAACCCTGATACTGCTGAATTTTATCCAAACGCGACAGATACGTTTCCAAATAACCGCAATTAGGGCAAACAGCGGCCTTTACGTTTCCAAAGTAGTTTTTGGGGAGTATACCGGACGTTTCCGGCCTGGTGACTCTCAGCACATCACCGTGGAATGGATTTCGGATATCCAATCCTTCCAGCATTTCGGCATCACACCGGATACACTTTCTCATGGCGGAATTTTCCTTTCTCAGCTGCGGCCAAGTTAAAATTTTCCTTACCCTATGGAATGGCCTGACCAGGAGGTCAGGCCCCACAAGAGAACCCGTTTCTCCTACCGATAGACAGGTGCATTACGGTGATCCACCAGAGTGCGTCAGCACCAATAGGGGGAAAGGATATCATCAACCACCAGCCCCCGCCAACACCACGCCGCGGCCCGAAGACATACCTGGCTTGCAGGGCAGACCCAGCGCGCACGTCTTTCTCTCTTTTGGACCGTCCACGGCCCGTTTTCTTTCTTTCTCCGGGAGAAAGAGAGAAAATGGGGGGTGGAATACCCAGCCATCATCATGGCTGGAATCCCCCGCCCGCAAGGGCAAGCAGAGTCCCCAGCCACAGGCCAGAAAGGAGCACCTCCCGTGCTGAAAATCGAATCCATCAAGCTTCCCCCTGGCCACAGCCGGGAGGCGCTGATCCAGGCAGCCGCCCGAACCCTGCGGACACCCCCGGAAAGCATTACGTCTCTGACGGTCCTCCGCCGCAGCATCGACGCCCGCGAGGAGGTCCGTATAGTCTATACCCTGGCCATAGCCCTCCCCGGCGAGGAGGCCGTCCTCCGCCGCTGCCGGGGGAAAAAGGTCAGCCTGTTTCAAGAAAAGCCCTCCTACCAGCCCCCCGCGCCCAGGCCCATCCCGGCGGTACCTCCGGTGGTCGTCGGAGCGGGCCCGGGAGGCCTGTTTGCCGCCCTGATTCTGGTCCGGGCGGGCCTCCGGCCCATCCTTCTGGAGCGGGGCCGCTCCGTGGAAGAGCGGAAGCGGGACGTGGAGCGGTTCTGGACCACCGGAGCGCTGGACCCCGCCAGCAACGTCCAGTTCGGCGAGGGCGGGGCCGGAGCCTTTTCCGACGGAAAGCTGAACACCGGCACCAAGGATATCCGCCACCGCTGGATTTTAGAGCAGCTTGTCCGCTTCGGCGCACCGGAGGACATTCTCATCGACGCCAAGCCCCACATCGGCACCGACTACCTCCACATTCTCCTGCAAAATCTCAGGCAGGAGCTGCTGGCCCTGGGGGCGGATATCCGCTTTGAAAACCGCCTGACAGACCTGGATATCCGGGATGGACGGCTGGCCGGGCTCCGGGTAGAGGGCCCCGCCGGGGCCTATGCCCTGCCCTGCGCGCAATTGATTCTCTGCCCTGGTCACTCGGCCAGGGATCTGTTTGAAGTCCTCTTCCACCGGGGCGTGCGCATGGAGGCCAAGCCCTTCGCCGTGGGCGTGCGGATTGAGCACCGCCAGTCCGACTGCGACGCGGCCCAATACAAGCGCTTTGCCGGACGCCCCGGCCTCCCCGTCTCCACCTACAAGCTCTCCTGCCACCTGCCCAATGGCCGGGGGGTGTTCTCCTTCTGCGTCTGTCCCGGCGGGGAGGTGGTTGCCGCCGCCTCGGAGCCAGACCAGGTTGTCACCAACGGCATGAGCGAGTTCGCCCGTGACAAGGAGAACATCAACGGTGCGCTCCTGGTAGGGGTCGGCCCGGAGGATTTCGGCGGGCAGAATGCCCCCCTGGCCGGCATTGCCTTCCAGCGCCGCCTGGAGTCCGCCGCCTATACCCTGGGAGGAGGCGGCTATTTGGCCCCAGCCCAGCGGGTGGAGGATTTCCTCCTTGGCCGTCCCTCCACGGGCCCCGGGAGGGTGCGTCCCAGCTACCGCCCCGGTGTGGTCTGGACGGATCTGCGCCAATGTCTTCCTCCCTTTATTGCCGACGCGCTGGCGGAGGCCCTGCCCATCCTGGGCCGGAAGCTCCAGGGCTACGACTGCCCCGACGCGGTGCTGACCGCCGTGGAGAGCCGGTCCTCCTCCCCAGTGCGGATTTTCCGGGACGAGACTATGCAGTCCAGCGTCCGGGGGCTGTACCCCTGCGGCGAGGGGGCCGGATGCGCCGGGGGAATTCTCTCCGCTGCCGCTGACGGAATGCGGTGCGCGGAGGCAGTTCTGGACTCAGTCGGCGGCTGAGGGGGCGGCCATGCTGGCCGGGACTTGTACTCGCCCTTGCGGGCGGGAAGGATTGGTGGTCAGCGATGGCTGAACATTCCACCCCCCCATTTTCTTTTTGATTGCGTCAAAAAGAAAACGGGCCGTGGACGGTCCAAAAGAAAAATCGCTTGCGCGCAAGTACTGCCCATAAAGACAGGTATGTCTCTAGCCCGTGGCTGACTGCTAGCGGGGGTTTAGTGCTTGACGATA
>JAAVHG010000137.1 GCA_014799855.1 Oscillibacter sp. | reverse complement strand
GGGCTCTTCTACTTTGATGGCCCCGCTGGGGCACAGCTTGGCGCACACGCCGCAGCCCACGCAGGTCACGGGGTCGATGACCGCCTTGTTTTTGGTGAAATCCCAGGTGTTGCCGGGACAGCCCCAGACGCGGCTGCAATACTTGTCGCACCCGCAGCCGCCGCCCAGGCACTTGTCCTGGTCCACGTAGACCCGGGCTTTTTTCTTCCTCTGCTTCGTCATGAGAGTGGCGCAGGGCTGGCGCATAATGAGGACGTTCAGCCCCGGCTTTGCCAGCAGGCGGCGGAGGGTCTTCTCCGTCTCCGCCACGTCGAAGGGGTCGGCGGCCTCCACGTCGCAGCCCATGGCCTCCACGATTTTCTGAATGTCCATGGGCTTTACCGGGTCGCCCATAGCCGTCAGGCCCGTGCCGGGGTGGGGCTGGAAGCCGGTCATGGCGGTGGCAGAGTTGTCCAGCACCAGAAGGAGCATATTGGCGTTGTGGTACTGGGCGTTCACCAGCCCGGGGAGGATGGTGTGGAAGAAGGTGGAGTCGCCGCAGATGGTGGCCACCTTTTGATCCATGCCATAGGCCGTCAGCTGGCCCAGGCCCTGGGCCAGGTTGATGCCGGAGCCCATGCAGTTGCAGGCCTGGTAGCCGTAATACCCGGCGGACTGGCCCGCCATGAAGTAGCAGCCGATATCGCCGATGACCACGCCGGGAAGCTTTTCCTGGCGCATGACCTTTTTCAATAAGTAGAAGGTGGCCCGGTGGGGGCACCCGGCGCAGAAGCTGAGATCCCGGAGGGGCAGCTCCGTGTCAAATTGCGGGATATGCCGCTCCGGAACGGAAACTCCGGTCAGGACGGAGACAGCGGCGGTGACGTTTTCCGGGTCCAGCTCCCCGGTGCGGGGGAGGGCTCCGCCGGACCGCCCCAGGAAGCAGAGGGACAGGTGGTTCCGTCCCGCCAGGGCCTGGACGGCCTGCTCCAGGAAGGGGTCCACCTCCTCCACAATGAGGACCTTTTCGGCGGATTGGAGGCGGCTCAGAATAACACCCTCCGGCAGGGGCCACAGGGTGCCCAGGCTCAGCAGTCCCACGCGATCCGTAACACCCAAGCGGGAGACGGCCTCGCGGGCGTAGAGCCGCCCGGTGCCTCCGGCGATGATCAGGGCCTTGGCGTTGCCGGGGCCGTCGTAGTGGTTGTAGGGAGAGGCCTCGAACAGCTCCCGGCAGTCATCCAGCTTTTGCAGCATAGGCTCATGCTGGTAGGCCACGCAGGTCATACGGTCCCATTCGCCCACCGTATGGAGGGCGTTGGGCTTCTCCGGGAGATCCCCCAGGGTCACGTTGCCCCGGCCATGGCAGACCCGGGTGGTCAGGCGGATAATGACCATCTGGCCCAGCTTCTCCGAGAGGTCGAAGGCATAGGGCACCATGTCCTTGGTCTCCTGCATGGTGGTGGGCTCCAGCATGGGGACGCAGGCCCCCTGGGCTTGCCAGCGGGAGTCAAATTCGTTGGTGGAGGAGTGNGCGCTGGGATCGTCGCTGGTGACGATGACNAGGCCNCCCTTTACGCCGTGCTGGGCGCCGCAGAAGAGGGCGTCNGCGGAGACCAGGAGNCCGTTCTGCTTNACGATGCAGATNGACCGGGCGCCCGCCAGGGACGCGCCCATGCAGGCCTGCAGGGCGCAGACCTCNTTGGTGGACCACTGGGCGTAAAAATTCCGCTCNTTGGCNATTTTNCCCAGCATCCCCAGCACCTGGGAGGAGGGAGAGCCGGGATAGGAGGCGGCGAAGTTGATACCCGCCTCCACAGCGCCCCGGGTAATGGCCTCGTTGCCCTGCATCAGGCACACCTGTCCGGGGGCGTTGGCTGTCATTGTCCATTCCATAACTGTGTTGAGTCACCCTCTCTAAAAATAAAGTCGGATTATTTGGGGTTTGGAGTGTGTGGGATGTATTCTGTCATTATAGCACGCCGCCGCNNGTCCGGCAAGATTCTTTCTTGAATCAGAGAAACAGTTGTGGTATATTATCCCTGTATTTTTACCCANGAACAGNATCCGCCGTTTTGACCGCCGGAAGCGGCGGTTTCAGGGAANACTCCGCCCGCGTCTGGAATGGGCGGGAAGGAAAGAGGAAAAAACCATGAATTTGTCCAAACAGTTTTTCAGCCTGCTGCTGGCCGGGGCCATGCTGCTGAGCCTGGCCGCCTGCGGCGTCATNACCAGTCCTGACGGCCCCACGGAGGTTATTGTGGGCTCCACACAGCCGGAGGTTCCGCCGGAGGACGCGCCTCCCGCGGAGGAGACTTACACCGTCCGGGCNGCGGCNTTGAAGGGGCCCACCGCNATGGGGCTGGTGAANCTGATGAAGGACGCGGANAGCGGGGACGGCCAGTGCGCCGGGTCCTATGAATTCACCCTGGCGGGCTCCGCCGACGAGGTGACGCCCCTTTTGATCAAGGGAGACCTGGACGTGGCCTGCGTGCCCGCCAATCTGGCCGCCGTNCTGTTTAACCGGACCGNGGGGGAGATTGTGACTCTGGCNGTCAACACCCTGGGAGTCCTCTATATTGTNGAAAATGGCGNGAGCGTGCAGGACATAGGGGATCTGCGGGGCAGGGCCATCGTCTCCGCCGGAAAGGGCTCCACGCCGGAGTTTGGCCTCCGCTACCTGCTGGAGCAGAACGGGCTGGACCCGGACAAGGACGTGACCATCGACTGGAAGTCCGAGCACAGCGAATGTGTGGCGGCGCTGGCCTCCGGAGCGGCGGCTGTGGCCATGNTGCCCCAGCCCTTTGTCACCGTGGCCCAGGGGAAGATTGAGGGACTNCGGGTGGCCCTGGACCTGACGGAGGAATGGGACGCCCTGGACAACGGCTCCGCCATGATCACCGGCGTGGCTGCGGCCCGGCGGGACTTCGTGGAGAACCACCCTGACGCGGTGNAGGACTTTTTGCTGGATTACGCCGAAAGTACTGGCTGGGTGACGGACAACGTGCCGGAGGCGGCGGCTCTCATCGGCGAATACGGGATAGTCGANGCGGCTGTNGCGGANAAGGCTCTGCCCTACTGCAACATCGTNTGCATTACGGGGCAGGATATGGCGGACAAACTCTCCGGCTATCTACAGGTGCTGTACGAGGCGGNCCCNGNCTCCGTGGGCGGNGCNCTGCCGGAGGGCGNTTTCTGCTATGGGGCGTAGCGGTCCCATCCGGTTGTGGGCCGCGGCCGTGTGGCTGCTGGTCTGGCAGGCGGGGGCCATGGCCCTGAACCAGCCCCTGCTTCTGCCCTCCCCCGNGGCCGCNNTGNTCCGGCTGGNGGAGCTGGCGGGGACNGNTTCCTTCTGGCGGGCGGNGCTNTGGTCCGCCGGCCGGATTCTGGGGGGNTTCTTNCTGGCGCTGGCGGCGGGGNTTNTGCTGGCGGCGCTGGCCTCCGGGCGGCGGCGGGTCCGGGAGCTGCTGGCNCCCCTGACGGCGGTGGTAAAGGCCACGCCTGTGGCCTCCTTTATTATTCTGGCTTTGGTGTGGCTCAACAGCCGCCAGCTTCCNNTGTTCATCGCCTTTTTGATGGTGTTTCCCCCGGTNTACCTCAACGTTTTGGAGGGCGTGGCCCAGACNGACCGGAAGCTGCTGGAAATGGCNCGTGTATACCGGGTGCCCCTCCTCCGGCAGGTGGGGGGGATTTATCTGCCCCAGGTCTTGCCCTACCTCCGCTCCGCCGTGTCGGCGGGGTGGGGCTTCTGCTGGAAGGCGGGGGTGGCGGCGGAGGTCATCGGCCTGCCCGCCGGGTCCGTGGGCGAGAGGCTGTACACCGCCAAGGTGTATTTTCAGACGGCGGACCTCTTTGCCTGGACNGCCGTNATTGTGGTGCTCTCCGCGGCTTTGGAGCGGGCGCTTCTGCGGCTGCTGGACATGTTGGCNGGAAAGGCGGCNNAGTGATGGAGCTGCGGGTGGAACGTTTGGAAAANNCCTANGGCGGTAAAATCGTGCTGTNCAATCTCAGCTTTACCGCCGGNACNGGCGTTACCTGTGTGCTGGGGCCCTCCGGGGCGGGGAAGACTACNCTNCTGCGGCTGATAATGGGGCTGGAAGCGCCGGATGGAGGGACCATTTCCGGCGGCGGGGGCCTCCGCTGGGGGGCTGTTTTTCAGGANGACCGNCTTTTGGAGCATNTGGACGCGGCTGGNAACCTCCGCTTTGCCCTGGGGGCAGAGTACGAGGAGCGGGCGGCGTTGGCGCTNCTGGCGGATCTGGGGCTTGGCGGGGCCTGTACGGAAAAAAAGGCCGTCCGGGACTACTCCGGCGGCATGAAGCGGCGGCTGGCCCTGGCCCGCGCCCTGCTGGCTCCGGGGGAGGCGCTGGCCTTGGACGAGCCCTTCTCCGGGCTGGACGGCGGAAACCGCCGGAGGGCTTTGGAGGCGGTCCGGCAGTACGGGGCGGGGAAGATCACCCTCCTGGTGACCCACGATCCCGCTGACGGCGAGGCCCTGGGAGCGGCGATCCTCCGGCTGGGGGAGTGACGTTCCGGCAGGCGGTTTTTCTTGTAAAACTGAGATTTTTGGGGTATAATCAGGAAAAACTATGGACAAAGGAGCCTGACAACGTGGATTATCTGAAAGCGGAGCTGCTGGAAAACGGGTATTTCCGCCAGGAACAGCTGACCTTCGCCGACTGCGACCGGAATCAGAACGTCCGGGTGGCGGCGCTGCTGCGGAAGGCCGCCTGCTACGCCGGGTATGACTACGACGCGCGGGGCCTCACCCACCAGCGTCTTTTGGAGCGGCGGGAGGTGTTCCTCTTCTCCCGCGCGGCCATACGGATTCACCGCTGTCCCCGGGCGGGAGATCTGCTGGACATCACCACCTGGGAAAACGGGGCCAAGGGGGCCCACATGCAGCGGGTCTATGAGCTGCGGGACCAGGCGGGGGAGCTGCGGGCGGCCATCAAGAGCGACTGGATTCTGGTGGACCCGGAAAGCCGGAGAATCCTCCGGCCCAGCTCGTTTACCGCCAAACCCATCGGCGTTTGCGGGCGGGTGATTGACTGCCCGGACACCCGGAAAATCCTCCTGCCCAGGGAGGGGGCCGAGGACCTGGGCTCCAGGGCCGTGGTTTGGTCGGATCTGGACGGCAACGGGCATATTTTCAGCGGCAACTATGGGGATATTGTGTGGGACTACCTGCCGCCGGAGTACCAGGACCGGGTTCCCAGGGAGTTCTACATCAACTACAGCAAGGAGGCCACCCTGGGAGAAACCCTGCGGCTTACGGGCTTCCGGGAAGGGGACGCCTACCGGATGGAGGGCTTGGGGCCGGAGGGGCTTTGCTTCTCGGCGATGTGTTTGTTTTGATGCCGGGCCTGTAAAGGAATATGGAAAAAAGCCTCCCTTGGGAGGCTTTTTTGTCAGGCAAATTTGGGGACGTACACGCCGGTCAGATCTGGGGTGACGGTCAAGGCGGGGGTGTCCAGGCGGTGGATCTGTTCCTGGGGCCACAGGGCCAGGAAATCCTCCACGGAACCTATCTGGGGCAGGCCGTAGGGGGCGTGGCGGTAGTGCATGGGCACCACGCACCGGGGGTTCAGCGCGTCGCACACCGCCTTGGCTCCGGCGGCGTNNATGGTATAGAACCCGCCCACAGGGACCANCAGCACGTCGATTNTNCCTATGGCGGCGATCTGCTCCNGGGTGAGCTGGCAGCCCAGATCCCCCAGGTGGGCGGCGGACACGCCGTTNGCGGTGAAGACGCGGATGGTNTCCGNGCCCCGGAGAGCGCCGCCCTGGTCGTCNTGGAAGGCGGAGACCTCCCGGACGGCAAAGGGGGAGGGNCGCTCCGGCAGAAGCGTTACCGCCTCCACGGCGTTGTGGTCAAAGTGCCCGTGGCTGCAATAGACGGCGTGGGCGGCGGTGTGGAGCTCNGGATAGCCCTCCACCCCCGCGTAGGGGTCAATGGCGGCGGTGAAGCCGTCCTCCTCCAAGAGAAAACAGGCATGGCCCAGCCAGGTAAGTTTCATGGGNACGTCCTCCTTTATTAAATATTCAGGAAAAGAGAGGAGGCTTGGCCTCCTCTCTACAGTATATCAGGTTTCCGGGGGATTGTCATCCGTTTTTTTGCCNTTGAAGGGGGGGAACTTTTCCAGGGGGTTCTTTCCCGCGCCCGNTTCCCGGCGGGCGGCCCAGGCGGCCTCCGCCNTTNTCCTCCGGTTCCGGGCGATGCGGAAGCAGACGAACAGAAGCGCCGCCAGAATCACCAGCCANAGCCAGCTGTAGGCCAGCCACACGGCGAAGTCCTCCATGCCGGCCTCAAAGCTCCGTATTCCCGCGGCGAAGGAGGCCGAGATGCGGCTGCCGAAGCTGTCGGGAGNCTCCTCGGTGNTGGAGAGCTTGTAAACCTCNGAGAGGGAGAGGTTGATGGTNGCGTAGTCCACCAGCGCGTCGTAATGGCGGAGCTGGCCGGAAAGGGCCTCGATCTGGTACTCNGTNTCGGAGATGGCGGACTCNATGGTGATGATGTCCTCCATNTTCTCCGCNTNNGNNAGNAGGNNNTGGAGCCGNTCCAGCTTGATCTGCTGGGTTTTCAAACGGCCCTCCGCGTCGTAATAGGCCTCGGTGATGTTCTCCTGGCCCGTTACCTGCCAGGTGAGGTGGCACAGNTCCCCGGCCCGNTCCAGGAAAGCGTTGTAGTTTTTCGCCGGGACACGGATGACGTAATTGGCCCAGCGGTTTCCGCCGCTGCTNCGGATGCTGCTGGTCTCGAAATAGCCCTCCAGCTCCTCCGTCAGCCGGCTGAGGCCCTCCGCCGACTCCTCAAAGGCGGTGGTTTCCAGCTCCAGGTCGGCGGTGAGGATCATCTTGGCGTTCTGGAGGGCGTCTTCACCGCCGCCGTTGGCAGCGGACTGGTATTCGTATTCCGCTGTGTTGAAGTCCGCNTCCGCCATATCCATCGGGGCCTCCGGGTAAGGCCTGTCCGCTCCACCGGCGACGCTGGCGGAGGATGTGCTGCCGCTGCCGGAGTCGCCGCCGCCTCCGCAGGCGGTGAGGGAGAACAGGGTCAATGCCGCCAGCAGACCCAGGGCAATGCGTTTTTTCATCAAAAAAACCTCCTTCATTTTCTTCATCCCGCTCTTCCAAAACGGGTTCTTACTATATACGACGGCGGAAATTGAAAAAAGTTTCGGGTTTTCCGATAAATTTTCAGAAAAATTGGGTACCAGCGGATTTTTTCCGCCATAGGGGCAAGAGGCTTGCCATTTGCCCGCAAAAATTGTAAAATAAGGCCATAGACTGAAAAGAGGAATGGAGGAACCACATATGACCTATCAGGAAGCGCTGCAAAACGCCCGGACCTGCATGGGACCCTACTGCAAGTCCTGCCCGGTCTGCACCGGACTGGCCTGCCGGAACACCGTGCCCGGCCCCGGAGCCAANGGACTGGGCACCGGAGCCATCCGCAACTATCAGAAGTGGCAGGAGATCTGCGTCAANATGGACACCATCTGGGCCAACGGCCCCGTGGACACCACCTGGGAGATTTTCGGCCGGAAATTCGTCATTCCCGTGCTGGCGGGGCCTGTGGGGGCGGTNAAGCTCCACTANGGCGACAAGTACGANGATTTGCAGTACAACGACATTCTGGTNCCCGCCTGCGCCCAGGCGNGCATNGCCGCCTTCACCGNCNACGGCACCAACCCCGACGTGATGAAGGCCGCC
>JAAVHG010000136.1 GCA_014799855.1 Oscillibacter sp. | reverse complement strand
ACTGCCCAAACCTTCATAGAGCTATCTTTCCATAGCTTCATTCCGCCTCGGCCCCGGTAATTGACTCAACCCGGAACCTCGGCATTCTTTGGTTGATTCCCCGCGGTCTCCCACAGGAAATCCTCCGTCTGGTGCTTTCTTTTTGTCACGTTGTTTAATTTACAAGGTGCACTCCGCTCCTCGCGGCGGAACGTTGCTATTATAACAGAGGTTCCTTCATTTGTCAACTACTATTTTCATCTTTTTCAAGATTTTTTTGTGGCCGACATCCGGAACTCGCTGTCAGACAGCTTTGATAGAATACCAAAGGCTTTCGGATTTGTCAACACCTTTTTTCAAATTTTTCCGCTTTTGGAAACTTGACGGGACTTTATCCAAATATCGGTAGTACCTCTGTGCGAAATGGAAAATAGGCTGTGCAGGCTTGCTTTCCTGTGCTATAATAGTATGATAGCCTTAAGGCCCGCCCCGCGAAGGCCGCCGCCTTATATATAATAGTGTACCAAAATTCAAATTCTATTCTCCGGGAGTGATTTTTTTGCTGATCCGACGCATGACCGCCTTCTTCGGCAAGCTCCAAGGCCAGACCCTGGAACTCCAGGAGGGCCTGAACATCCTCCAAGCCCCCAACGAAACCGGAAAATCCACCTGGTGCGCTTTCCTAATCTCCATGCTCTACGGCATCAACAGCCGGGAGCGGGACAAGGCGGGCTTCATCGCCGATAAAAACCGCTACGCCCCCTGGTCCGGCGGAACCATGAGCGGACGGCTGGACTGTCTGGCCGGAGGCGATGAGCTGACCCTCACCCGCTCCACCCGCCGCCCCACGGCCCCCATGAGCGATTTCCAGGCGGTCTACGCCGGAACAGGCGACCCCTATCCGGGTCTCACCGGGCAGAACTGCGGGGAAACGCTCCTGGGCGTCAGCCGGGAGGTCTTCGAGCGCAGCGCCTTTATCCGCCAGGCGGGACTGCCCATCAGCCAGGACGTGGGCCTGGAGCGGCGGGTAGCGGCCCTGATCAGCTCTGGCGAGGAGGACGTATCCTATTCCGAGACGGCCAACATATTAAAAAAGCAGTTAAACCGCCGCCGCCACAACAAAACCGGACAGCTGCCCGCCCTGGAGGCNGAGCTTCGGGACACGGAGCGGCAGCTGGCGGAGGTGGAAGCCCNGGAAGCNCAGCTGACCNANGCCCGGGNCAAAACGGANACCCTCNCCGCCCAAACCGCCGCCCTGNCGGAGGANCTGGCCCTTCACGACCGCTGGGAGAACGCCCGCCGGTCCAAGGCCTTGACGGAGGCGGAGACCGCCGCCAGGGAGACGGAGGAACGCNTCTCCTCCCTGCGCCGGAGAGCGGAGGGGGACAACCTGCCGGAAAACGACGTGATCGGCCGCCTCCGNGGGGCNATCGTCAATATGCAGCAGGCCAGGCAGACCGTGGCCAAGGCCCAGGCGGAAGCCGAAAAAGCCTCCGGGGCCCTGGAAACGGCGGAAGCAGCCGTCAAGAACCATGCTTTCGCCGGAAAATCCCCGGAGGAAGCGGAGGCCCTGCCTCTGGACCTGGANCCGAGGCCCCGCTTCCCCCTGTGGCTGGGAGCGCTGATTGTGCTGGCGGCNCTGGGGCTGGGCGCGGCNTCTTGGCTGTCCCTGCATAACCCGCTTCTGACTGTGGGCTCCGCCGGAGGGCTTTTTGGCGCGGGCTTTTTGTTCACAGGCATAATCACCAGCAGAAAACAGGCCGCCTGGGAGAGCCGCGCCGCCCGCCTCCGGCAGAAACGCCGGGAGGAGCTGGACGCTTACGCCGCCCTCTACCGCGCCGCCGAAGCCGCCAGAACGGAAGCCGCCGCCAAAACCGCCGCCTGGGAGGGCCTTTCCTCCAACTGGGAGGAGAACCACCAAAACATTCTCCTGGAAATCCGCCGTTTCGCCCCCGCCGTCACGGACATTCTCTCCGCCGATCAGGCTCTCCGGGAGTGCGCCCAGAGGCGAAAGGCCCTGACNGAGGCGGAGACCGCCGCCAGGGACAGCCGGATGCGGTATGACCTCCTCCGCCAGCAGTCCCCCGCCCCGGAAGACGGGATAGAGGCCGCCGCTCCCCCCGCCCGTTCGCGGGANGCCATTCTGGCGGACCANGCCCGGACCCAGGAGGAGCTTTCCGCCGCCCGCTCCGCCGCCGACCGTCTGGCGGGGCAGCTTCACGCCATCGGGGANCCGGCGGTCCTCCGNTCCTCCGCCGGTCATCTTGCGGAGGAAATCCAGCGGCTGGAAGAGGAGNCNTCCGCCATCCGNCTNGCCATGGAGGCCCTGGAGGAAGCCAANACCGCCCTGCAAAACCGCTTNTCCCCGGCTTTGGGACGGCGGACNGGNGAGATTTTCCANGCCCTCACCGGCGGGCGGTACACCGGAGCCGCGCTGGACCGGACCTTCCACCTCTCGGCGGAGCCGNCCGGGGACGCCCTNTACCGGGACGCCGCCCTNCTCTCCNCCGGAGCGGCGGACCAGCTGTANCTGGCGGCGCGGCTGGCTATCTGCGAGCTGGTTTTGCAGTCGGAGCACACCGTACCCATCATCCTGGACGACGCCNTGGCCTCCTTTGANGACGAACGCTGCGCCGCCGCCCTGAACTGGCTCCGGCAGGAGGCCCAGAACCGTCAAATCCTCCTTTTCACCTGCCACAGCCGGGAGGCGGAGTTCTTCCGGGACGATCCCGCCGTCGCCATCCAGCGGCTGGGCTGACCGTTCCCCGGCCGGTTGACGAAATTCCTTGGAGGTAGTAAGATAAAANCCGTACATCCCGCATATTCTCAACCATAGACAGAGGTGGTCAAGGTGAAGCGCTGCATTGTCCTGTCCGGTACAGCCCCNAAAAACAAGAAAACCAGGAGGAGTTCCTATGGCTGTATCGGAAAACATCATCTATCCCCGGTCCCATGACCGGAACACGGTTTATTTAAAATCCGTCGTCGCCGATCCCAGCATATCGGTAGGCGAATTCACCATGTACAACGACTTTGTACAAGATCCCCGGCAGTTCGAGACCAATAACGTCCTCTACCACTACCCGGTCAACCACGAACGGCTGATCATCGGAAAATTCTGCTCCATCGCCTGCGGCGCGAAATTCCTTTTTAACAGCGCCAACCACACTCTGTCCTCCCTGTCCACCTACCCCTTCCCCATCTTTTATGAGGCATGGGACCTGGATGGAACGCGTGTGGCGGAGGCCTGGGACAACAAAGGCGATATCGTGGTGGGCAGCGACGTCTGGATCGGCTATGAGGCGGTGATTCTGGCCGGCGTCACCATCGGGGACGGAGCCATTATCGGCGCACGGGCGGTCGTGACCCGGGACGTGCCTCCTTACACCATTGNGGGCGGCGTTCCGGCNANGCCCATCCGCGGCCGCTTTCCGCCGGAAACGGTNTCCGCCCTGTTAAAGCTGCGCTGGTGGGACTGGCCCCCGNNGACCATCGCCCGGNANATNCCCGCCATACAAGCGGGAGATTTGGCCGCTTTGGAACGCGCCGCCGGAGGCGAAAACCNAGATACTACAACATTATAAATNATANATAAAGGAGAAATGTATCATGAGCGAATGCACCCATGACTGCTCCACCTGCGGCGAGANCTGCGGGGAGCGGCAGGAGCCCCAGTCCCTGCTGAAGGAGCACAGCCCCAACGCCCGGGTGGGCAAGGTCTTCGGCGTCGTCTCCGGCAAGGGCGGCGTAGGCAAATCCATGGTCACCAGCCAGCTGGCGGTGATNATGCGCCGCCGGGGCTACCAGGTAGGNGTGCTGGACGCCGANGTCACCGGGCCCTCCATTCCCAAGGTGTTCGGCCTCCGGGGCCGNGCCATGGGCTCTGAGGAGGGGCTCCTCCCCATGGAGTCCCGCACCGGCGTGCAGATCATGTCCACCAACCTGCTTCTGGAGCACGAGACGGACCCGGTCATCTGGCGGGGCCCGGTCATCTCCGGCGTNGTCCAGCAGTTCTGGACNGACGTCCTCTGGAACTGCGACTACCTGTTCGTTGACATGCCTCCCGGCACCGGGGACGTGTCCCTCTCCGTGTTCCAGTCCATCCCCCTGGACGGCATCATCATCGTGGCCTCTCCCCAGGAGCTGGTNTCCATGGTGGTGGANAAGGCCGTNAAGATGGCGGAGATGATGGAGGTCCCCATTCTGGGCCTGGTGGAGAACATGAGCTACGCCGCCTGCCCGGACTGCGGGAAGAAGCTGTACCTNTTCGGCCAGGGGAAGACGGCGGAGGCCGCCGCCCGCCATGGCCTCTCCGTTCTGGCGGAAATGCCNATCGANCCGGCTCTGGCGGCCCTGGCCGACGCCGGGGACATCGAGTCCTTCCANGGCTCCTGGCTGGANGCCGCNGNCAGCAGATTGGAGGAAAAATAAACCAGGAAAAGCCGCGCCATGTCCACCCATGGCGTGGCTTTTGCGTCATTTTGTCTATCCCGCACAAAAAAACTTCGCCAAATTTCGGCAAGTACACATCTTTTTCTCCGGAAAAACAGTTGCAAAACCAATAGGAATACGGGATAATACTCACAGAACCGATTTTTTGAACACACAAGCCTATATCAGGAAGGGAGAACGGTCATTATGCAGGAATTGAAAGAGCGCATCGTCAAGGAGGGCAAGGTACTGCCCGGCAACATCATTAAAATCGACGGCTTTCTCAACCACCGGGTGGACACCGTACTGCTGGACCACATCGCCGAGGAGTTCGGCCGCCACTTCAACATGGACGNCGTGACGGTCATTCTCACCGCCGAGGCCTCCGGCATCGCCCTGGCCTCCATTGTGGCCCANCACTATGGCAAGCCCATGATCTTCGCNAANAAGGCCAAGAGCGACAACATTGAGGGCGGCCTGTACCAAAGCGACATCTTCTCCTATACCTATAAAAAGAAAGTGACCCTNCTGGTCAGCAAGGAGTGGCTGACGGCGGAGGACAAGGTGCTGATTGTGGACGACTTCATGGCCAACGGCGAGGCCATGCGGGGCCTGTGCGACATTGTGGANAAGGCCGGNGCCTCCCTGATGGGCATCGGCTGCGCCGTGGAGAAGGGCTTCCAGGGCGGCGGCGACCGCCTCCGGGCCGCCGGGGTCAACCTCCANTCNCTNGCCATCATCGACGCCGCCGAGCCGGGCAACATCGTTTTCCGGGATTAAAAAGCATTTTTCTTCCGCCTCNGAAACCAAACCGCCCCGTTTTCCGTCTATACTTAATAGCAAGGACTTGAAAAGGAGGNATNTTTTCATGAAACGAAACACCGCTGCCCTGCTGTGCCTGNCNGCCCTGCTGTGCGCCGCCCTCACCGGCTGCCGGGAGGACTCCGNTCAGGGCGCGCCCGCCGACNNGAAGCCGGTTNTCTACCTCTATCCGGNGGAGGANACCGAAGTCTCNGTCCAATTGGACTATAACGGGGAGCTGACCTGTACCTATCCCGCCTATGACGGCGGCTGGACCGTCACCGCCGCCCCCGGCGGCACGCTGACAGACGCGGACGGCCAAACCTATAACTACCTCTATTGGGAGGGCGTTTCNGGCGCGCCCTACGACTTCTCCCAGGGCTTCTGCGTCCCCGGCGGGGAAACCGCCGCCTTTTTGGAGGACGCTTTGGNCCAGCTGGGCCTCACCCGGCGGGAGGCCAACGAGTTCATCGTCTATTGGCTGCCCAGAATGGAGGCCAATCCCTACAACCTGATCGCCTTCCAGTCCGCGGCCTACACGGACCGGGCCAAGCTGACCATCACCCCGGAGCCGGACAGCCTTCTGCGGGTGTTNATGGCCTGGAANCCGNTGGAAGCCCCGGTGGAAATTCCNGCCCANACNCTGCCGTCCTTTGACCGGACCGGCTTTGCCGTGGTGGAATGGGGCGGCGCGGAGGTNTCCTGAGCCTCCGGNNCCGCCGGNCCCCTGCCGGACAAAATTTTACGAACCGAGGAATTGCCTATGTCCCATCAAATGGTTATTGTTNTGGACTTCGGCGGACAGTATAACCANCTCATCGCCCGGCGGGTCCGGGAGTGCGGCGTTTACTGCGAGGTGAAGCCCTACACCACCCCCATGGCGGAGCTGAAAGCCATGAACCCCATCGGCGTCATCTTCACCGGCGGGCCCAACAGCGTCTATGACCCCAAATCCCCCCAGGCCAACCCGGAGATTTTTACCTGGGGCGTGCCCATCCTGGGCATCTGCTACGGCTGCCAGCTTCTGGCCCACAACCTGGGGGGCCGCGTCACCGCCGCCCAGAACGACTCCGCCCGCGAGTACGGCAAAACCCAGACCTATTTCGACACCGCCTGCAAGCTCTTCCAGGGCCTTCCCGACCAGGGCATCACCTGGATGTGCCACTGGTACTATAACGAAAAGGTCCCCAGCGGCTTCTCCCTCACGGCCCACAGCGACAACTGCCCTAATGTGTCCATCG
>JAAVHG010000135.1 GCA_014799855.1 Oscillibacter sp. | reverse complement strand
CGGTCCCACCGGGGCGGCTGGTCCCACTGGACCTACCGGCCCTGCTACGGGCGTGACGGGACCCACCGGGCCTGACGGTCCTACCGGGCCCGACGGCGCGGCTGGAACGGAGGGCCCTGCCGGAGCGGCGGGGGCCGCCGGACCTACCGGAGCGGACGGCCTGCCCGGTCCTGCCGGAGCTGCTGGAGCGGCGGGACCGGATGGCGCAGCAGGCCCCGCAGGCCCTGCCGGAGCGGCGGGGACCGCAGGCGCGACGGGGGCCGAGGGTCCCACCGGACCTACGGGCCCCACCGGAGCCGCTGGCGCGGACGGAGCTACAGGAGCCACTGGCGCGGACGGCGCGGTTGGTCCCACTGGGGCCACAGGCCCGGCGGGCGCGACGGGACCCACCGGACCCAACGGCCCCAATCCTACGGCGACAGCGGGCTTTGCCGCCAACACGACCGGAGCCAGCCTGTCGGTGGCCCTGAGCGGCACCGCTGTCCCGCTGCCCAGCGCCCAGGTGCTTTCGGCGGACATTACCGCCAACGCGGGGAATACCGTGTTTACGGCGGCTACCGCCGGACGCTACCGCATTTCCTACCACGTGAATACCACGGCGGCTTTGCTGATGGGCAGCCGCCTGGTCATCAACGGCGTGAACAACACGGCGTCCACCATCGCTCCGGCGCTGGCTGTCTCCAATTTTGAAAACGAGATCGAAGTTGACCTGGCCGCAGGCTCCACCATCTCCCTCCAGCTCTATCCCCTTGCGCTGGTCGGAATCGCGGCGCTGATCAGCGGCGGCGCGGGCGCGTCCCTGATGATTGTCCGGCTGAGCTGACCAAATAACCAGCATTGACTGGTTTTGAATTCTGCCGATTATACCGGCTCTATCCGGGGGGCGGTGTCCTTTTACAGACGCCGCCCCCGCAGTTTTGCATCGCGGAGGAGGAGATTCCATGGTTACCGTCAGCTTGTGCATGATTGTTAAGAATGAGGAAGACGTGCTGGCCCGCTGTCTGGAGAGCGCGGCGGACCTTGTGGATGAGATCATTATTGTCGATACTGGCTCCACCGACCGGACGCGGGAGATCGCGAAGAATTTTACCGACCGGATATACCATTTTGATTGGATCGATGATTTCGCGGCGGCCCGGAATTACGCTTTCTCCCTGGCGGAGAAGGATTACTGTATGTGGCTGGACGCGGACGACGTGATTCTGGAAGCGGACCGGGCCGCTTTTCAAGAGCTGAAAAAGGCGCTGGACCCCGCCGTCCATGTGGTCATGGCCAAATACAACACGGGCTTTGACGAAAACGGAAACGTGACGTTCTCCTATTTTCGGGAGCGGCTCATTAAGAACCACACGGATATGCGGTGGGCAGGAGCGGTGCATGAGGCCATCGCGCCGTCGGGTCCAGTCATCTACGGCGGCTTCGCCGTTACCCACCGCAAGACCCGCCCCTCCGACCCGGAGAGAAACCTGCGGATCTACGAGAAACAGCTGGAACGGGGGGAAACCTTAGATCCCCGGCAGCAGTTTTATTACGGACGGGAGCTGTATTACCACCAGCGCTATGAGGAGGCCGTTCAGGTCTTGGAACGGTTTCTCGACGAAGGCCGGGGCTGGGTGGAAAACAACATCGACGCCTGCTGCCACTGCGCCTACTGCTATGAGCGCATGGGCCAGCCGGAGTGGGCGCTGGGGCCGCTGCTGCGCAGCTTTGCCTATGACCGGCCCAGGGCCGAAATCTGCTGTGAGCTGGGGCGCTGGTTTTTTCAGCGGGAGAATATGTCCCTGGCCGCCTACTGGTACTCGCTGGCCCTGACCTGCACCCGGGACGACAGCCGGGGCGGCTTTGTCTCCCCTGACTGCTACGGCTACCTGCCCTGTATCCAGCTGTGCGTATGCTACAGCCGCCTGGGCGATTTGCGGCGCGCGGAGCGGATGAATGAGCTGGCCGCGTCCTTCAAGCCGGACGCGGCTCCGGTTCTGCACAACCGCGCCTTTTTCCAAAGCCTGGCGGTGGGAAGGTGACGGTCTTGGCTTTCATTCTGTTTTACCGGGAAACGGCCCTTGCGGNNGTCCACAACATGAGGCNGGCCCTTTCNGGGNNCGCCTCCGCGGCTTTCCGGGCTGCTTTGAACACNGCTTTTCACTATCAAGGTTCAAGCGTTTATGNATACTTGCCGTTCATTCTCTNGTGATGTACTATATAGNCGGCAGCGTTGAAANGNCAGCCGCTTTNAGCGGCCACGGCAGACCCTGTCGTGGGAGAGTATCTTTGATGCTCTTCCGGTTTGTTGACTATAGAAACGCGCCGCGCCGTCCAGTTGCGGCGTNAAACCGTCCAGTTGCGTCAAANGNCTTNATTTCNGNGCCNNTTTGNACGAATAAGCNNATAGNGGAATACCGACATGATAANAACAGCGATTTGCGATGATGAACCCAACACCCGCGCCTATCTCTCGGCCCTGATCCGGGCGCAGTCCCGCCCCTGTGAGATTGTGGAGTACGCTTCCGCCGGAGACTGCCTTGCGGACGCTAACGAAATTGACCTGCTCTTTTTGGACATCGAGCTGGTTCCCGGCCATCCGGACGGCATGGCCCTGGCCCGAAAGATCAGGGAACGGGCAACCAGGCTGCGGCCAGTCATTATCTTTGTGACCGGATACGANCGGTATGTATTCGACGCCTTTGACGTAGGGGCCTTCCAATACNTGNTNAAGCCGGTGGACGAGGGNAAATTTGCCCAGGTTTTTTCCCGCGCGGTNGANCAGATACGGGCCTNNCNGGAAAATCCACNNAGGGTCCGCGCGCTGACGCTTCAATCCGCCGGCGTCACGCAAAACCGTACCGNTGGACCACATCTACTACATGGAAAGCAGCGATCACAAGGTCGTACTGCATTTGAGGGACGGCGANTTTTCCTGCTACGCCAAAATCCGGGATTTGGAGCTGGATCTTCAGGACCAGTTTTTCCGCATTCACAAGGGTTATCTGGTCAACCTCTCCTATGTGGACGGGTACGGCAAAAGCTCAGTGTCGCTGACAAACGGGGAAAAGCTCCTGCTTTCAAAGTATAAGTACCGGGACTTTGTAAAGGCGTATCTCCGCTTCTTGAAGGANGGAGCCGGCCTATGAGTGAAACGNGATTTCGGATNTTCAACGAGGCNTTTTCNGTTGGGGCGGAACTGGCCTACGCCGNCCTGTTCACCGCCTTTTTCCATCCCTTTATGCCCTCCCAGGGCCGGAAATGGCGAAAACGGCTCATCATCTTTTCCCTTTANCTTCTCTTCGAGCTGGCCTGCGGCCGGGCCGCGCTCCCNCAAGGCTCCTTCGCCTTCGTTTTGGCNGTGATGCTGCTGGCCGTATCCAAGTGGATCGGGCTGGAAAAGGCCCTGGTTTTTCTCCTGACGCTGCTCTATTTCAACGCCAGGATTTCCNGNGGCNTGATGGCGCAGAGCCTGTATTTCATCGTGGAGCGGTCTCTCCCTTCCCGCGNCGGGCCGCCGGAGGCGGTCTTTCTCCGCGCCGCCGTTCTGGTCATGCTGTTTCTGCTGTCCCACGCCGCTATGCTGGCCGTCATGCTGTACGCCCTCCAGCGTCAANTGCGGAAACAGCCGATGACGCTCCACCGCCGGGAGCTGTGCTATATCAGCTTAATACCAACGGCGGGGATTCTCTTCGGCCAGGTGATCTCCCGCCTGCTGGTGGAGTTNAAGGACGGCGTTTTCCTACAGCTCTACGAGCGGCACCCGGCGTTTTTGGCGGTAGTCCCGGCGCTGGCCCTGCTGTTCTACGCGGGGGCNTANCTGACCATCGCCTTTCAGCAGGGAATGGCGGCTNTGCGGGAGGAGCAGGCCATCCACTNCGCGGAGTACCAGCAGACACAGGCGATCCGGGCGCGCATCCATGAGGCCGAACAGTNTTACGCCCGCATCCGCCAGNTGAAACACGAAATGCGGGGCCACTTGACCACCATCAAGGGGTTGGCCGGCCGCGGCGAGTACGCCAGTCTGGAGGACTACATCGCCAAAATNGACAAGAGCATCNGNGGCCTTGCGCTGGCGCTCCAGACGGGAAACCCGGTCACGGATGTGATCGTCAACGACATCCGGCGGCAAAGCCAGGATTTGGGCATNCGCTTCCNGGCGGATTTNCATTTCCCGGAGCCGGGGGCCTACGACGCCNTTGACGTGGGCATTATCCTGCAAAACCTGCTGCAAAACGCGGTGGANGCNTGCGGGAACGCCGGCGGGGACGAACGCTTCATTGTACTGACCGGAAAGCGCAAAGGACGTTTCTTTCTGATAGAGGTCAAAAACTCTTTCGCGGGCGAGGTGGTATTCGGGCCGGACGGTCTGCCCGTCACAACGAAAAAAGAGGACGTCCCCATGCACGGCATCGGCCTGTCCAATGTGCGCCGGGAGGCGGAGAAGTACATGGGAGAATTGGAGCTGANAACAGATCAGCGGGAATTTTCCGCGACGGTTTTATTGCAGGAAAGGAGCAGTTTATGAGCGGCACTATTCAACCAAATTACCAAACAAGAGCATACANTNTCCCCGCAAAGGCNCGGGAAGCCAGGCAGGCCGAAACACNGGCCGACAGCTTCCTCGATCTGGCGGCGCAGGCCAACCGGAGCGGAACGGATACGCTGACAACTGGCANGNGCGGCTTTGCGGGNATGGCGGCAATGCCCGCNAGNCTGATGGTGGATTTGGCGGCGCGGTCCTCCGGACAGGTTCAGGCGGCGGGNGTAGAAGCNNCGGAGGCNCCCTCTCTGGAAACGATGCTGAAAGCCAAATATCCCAANATCCANTACCANGTCTTTGACGCCAGCAGCGGCTATTGGAGAACCCGAAACGACTATCCCCATTACCTGCTGTACCAGGACGGGGACAAGGCGAAGGAAACCCTGGAAAACTGGCAGCCCTCCGGGGAGAATCCCTTCTACGGCTCCATCGACGGCCGCTTTACCGCTCCAAAGGAAATCCGCGCCCTGGGCAGCGTACCGCCGGGAAGCAAGGCCGTGGTCATCCATCCCAAGGTGCAGGAGCGCATGGAGCAGGACCCGGCCTATGCCCAGGAGATTTTCGCAAAGATCGACACATGGTTTGCCTTTGACGTGGCGCGGAACGAGGCTATACTGCCGGGACACACGGCCGGGATGTCCCAGTCCGTCGCTATCGGCGAGGACGGAAATATCTGCAATGTCTGCTCCTCCAGCGGCGGCGGGGAAATCACCTATTCTAAGAGCGGCTCCGGCGATGGAGAAAGCTGGTGGGATCTGCGCATGGCCCGCCACGCCGAGTTTATGAAGCTGATAGCGGAGGAACAGATCCAGCGGCGTATGCAGGCCTCCGATCTCCTCTCCGCCGCCGCGGCGAAATCCCAGCTGGCCGGGATGCTGAGCGGCGGAAACCTGCAAGAGATTTTCGGCAGCGAGATCGCCGGCGTTCCCACGGAAACCGTTCTGGCGATCACCCAGTCCCAGATCTGGGGCGGGATGCTGTAACGGAACAGTCATAAATAAAGCGGTCCGTTACGCGTGATCCTGTCCCCCGCGGCCGTCCGCGTCCAATTCGTAAAACGCCCTCCGGGAATAAACCGCCGTTACGGACGCGGCGGCCGCCGCTCCCAGCAGAACGGCCCAGGCCGCGCACTTCCCGAACAGCACGCCATAAATCACCTGCCCCAAAGGCGAGGCGCAGTTCACCGCCGCCATGATAAAGGCCATCACCTTTCCCAGCAGCTCCGGCGGCGTCTGGCGCTGGACGGCGGCGCTGAGCAGCACCACCAGCATGGTGGACATCACCATCATGGCAAAGCTCATCGCCGTCATCGTCCAGTATCCGGCGGACGCGGCTATTCCCGGCAGCAGGGCGGCCGCCATGATTGCCGCCGCCAGACTGGCCGCCAGCAGCAGAATGCTGCCCTGCCGGAGCCGCAGGCGGCCGCCCACAGAGGCAATCAACACGCCGCCAAGGAGTCCGCCCAGTCCCATGGCCCCCTGGGTAAGCCCCAGGCGGCTGTCGCTCATGTTCAACACCTGCACCACCGCCACAGGGATGCCCACAATCAGCGCGGCGGACAGCACCAGATTGAACAGGGCCAGCACCGCCATGCCCCGCAGAAAAGCCGGACGCTTCCACCGGATAT
>JAAVHG010000134.1 GCA_014799855.1 Oscillibacter sp. | reverse complement strand
CCGGACGGGTCGGTCTCCATGGCCTCGGCCTTCAAAAAGGCCTTTACGTTGTGATAGTCGTATTTCAGCTTGAACACGTCGATATATCTGGGGTCCGGCGCGCCGCCGGCCAAATCGGAGAGAGTCTCCTCCCTGGCCTGCGCCAGAGCCGCGTCCATGGCCTCCGGGTCAGCGGCGTCCAGCTCCGGATAGCCGCAGTCCTGGAGGATCTTCAACGCCTCCTCGTCGGTGCGGGCCTCCAGAACCTGCTCCATCCGCTCCCGGGTGAGAAGGCCCGTTTCCATGGCCTTGATCCGGGCGGAAATGACCAGATAGTCGGTGTCCTTGATTTTTTTCGCCAAGAAACTTCCTCCTTCCCTTTACGCCTCCGGGAACAGCTTCTTCGCCACCAGCCCGGCGGTCTCCGCCTTTTGCAGGCGGACCAGGGTATCGAAGGTGCAGTTGACCTCCACATGTTCATCCTTCAGGATGAATCCGCCCTTGATGGGCCGGGTCTCCTGGGACAGGGTCAGTCCTCCGGCGGTCTTGGCGGCCACTCCGGCCACCATTTTGCTGATCATGGCCCCCACCTTGGAGGTGGCGGGAGCGGCTTCCGGAGCCGAGGCCCTGCCCACGCGCTCGTTGGCCTTGGCCACAGCGGCCTTGCCGATCCGGTCCCGGTCCTCCGGGGAGAAGATAACCTCCTCCTTTCCGGTGGAGGAAGCCTCAGCCAGCAGGGCGGCGAGAACCTCTACGTACTGGCTGTCCGGCATGGCGCAGAGCTTTTCCAGGGCCAGGGCATAGGCCCGTTCCACCATTTCCTGCTTGGCGGCCAGAGACACCTTCCGGGCCTCCATCTGGGCCACGCTGACCAGTCTCTCCTCCCGCTCGGCGGCGGCCTTCTGGTTCTTGGCCGTCAGCTCCGCCTGCTCCGCGTCCGCCTGGGCCTGGTACTTGGCCGCAATCTGGGCGGCCTGCTCCTTGGCCTTGGCCAGAAGAGCGTCAGTCTCCGCCCGGGTCTCGGCGNTGATNCNNNTGGTNATTTTTTCNATTCCGTTCATNCTCGAATCCCCTTTCTNNGGGGCGGTCAGGAGATGTTGATGATCATCAGCATGGAAGCCAGCAGNGANAGGATGGCGTAGAACTCCACGGTGATGCAGAGNACCATGCCCTTGGACCAGTCGTCAGGCTTCTTGGCCAGAATGTTGATGGAGCCGGCGGCAACGCGGCCCTGGGCAATGGCGGAGAAGAGGCCGCCGAGAGCCATGGGCAGGCAGGCCGCGAAGTACTGCATGCCCTGGTTGACGGTCAGCTGGGGCAGCTCGCCGCCCAGGAGGCCCATGGAGAAGATGGCGAAGAACCANACCACCAGGCCGTACAGGCCCTGGGTGCCGGGGATAACCTGGAGAATCATNACCTTACCGAACTTGCTGGGGTCCTGGCACAGAAGGCCGGTGCCCGCCTCGCCGGCGATGCCGGTGCCCTTGGCGGAGCCGATGCCGGGGAGAACCGCCGCAAGGCCCGCGCCCAGAAGGGCCAGGGCCAGGCCGCCGATGGTGCCCAGGAACGTCATAGCCTGCTGCGCTTCAATCAGTTGCATCATATCGCTCATTGTAGTGTTCCTCCTAAANATTNTTTACTTGGTAATATCCACGTATTTGGCCTGCATAGCCAGGGGACGGAAGGGCTTGCCGCCGTCCTCATAGAACTTGCCGAAATATTCCAGACACTGCAAACGCAGGTCGTGGACGTAGCAGCCCAGCAGGTTCAGCGCGAAGTTCAGCGCGTTGCCCGCNAGNGAGATAATGAGAAAGATGATGATGTTGCCGGGAATGGCCCCCAGGGTGTTGAACACCTGGGCGATGACGCTGCCCGCCAGCATCAGGGCCATGAGACGGGCATAGGACAANATGTCGCCGAAATACCCGGTCACATGGTTATAGAGGGAACCGAAAATCCCCATGATCTTGCCGAAGCCCTGCCCGGTGACCAGCGGNCCGATGACAATCAGGGCNATNCCGGCATAAAGCGCCAGATTCGTCACGCCCGCGGCCATCAAGCCGANGCCCAGGAATACGATCCACCAGGTGACCTCCTCGAAAACNGCGTCCAGCACCTGTCCNGCCTTNATCTTCCGGATGAAGCTGATGGCCATNCCGGTGATGATCTGCACCAGGCCCAGGGCCATNGCGCCGATCAGGATCATCAGGGTATCGTTCAGCGGGGTAAACAGGGACGGCAGGGCGAAGTCCCCTCCGGTGGTCAGCTTCACCNCCTGGGTCAAAAAGTCNCCNAAGAAGCCGCCNGTCAGNGCGCCCCAGATAAAGGTGGAGACGCCGCACAGCTGCAGCAGGCCCATCATGTGGCCCATGGTNCCCTGGGGGCGGAATTTCTTCGCCACAAGCGTGCCGGCCAGGAACATCAGCAGCCCNTAGCCCATGTCCGCCATCATAATGCCGTAGAACAAAATGAAGAACGGCGCCATCAGGGGGTTGGGGTCCACGTTGTTGTAGGCGGGGAGAGAGTACATCTCCGTCACCATGTTCAGCGGCCGGGTGAACCAGTTGTTTTTCAGCTGNACCGGAACGTTGGGAATATCCTCCTCCGCCGGGTCCTCCGCTTCCCAGGCNCAGTCCAGGCGGGTCATAAGGGCCTTNATCTCCACCATGCTGTCCGCCGGGGCCCAGCCCTGGAAAAAGACGATGGTGCCGTCGGTNAGGAGCCGCTCGGCGTTGGTCTCCCGGGCCTCCTCGGTCCGGAGCCGGTCCGCGTAGAGCTGCAAGGCCTCNTTGGCCCCGCCCTGGGCGGCGATGGCGGCTCCGGCGGCCTCCTGGCCCTTCCGGTTCTCCTCCAGTCTCGCGCCCAGCGCCCGGAGGTTNTCCTCCGCCGTTCCGGTCATGCCCTGGAAGCCGACCACACTGAAAGCGTGAGGCCGCAGAACTTCCATCACGGCCTGCTCATCCGCCCTGTGGCAGAGGAGCAGATAGTAATTTTGCTGCTTGTCGGCGCTGATCTCGTAGATCTCCGCCGCCGCGCCGGAGGCCCCCAGCTCGGTTTTCACCGTGCCGGTGTCCGTNCCGCCGGGGCAGACGCCCATCCGGTACAGCACATGCTCCGTGCCCTCCGCGTCAAGAGGCATATCCAGGCTCTTCCAGGGACGCAGGGACGCCTCCCTCGCCGTCAGGCGCGACTCCTCGCTTTGGAGCCGGGAGANAGTCTGNANCTGNTCGCCGATGAGCCGGCAGGTCTCCTTTGCCCTGTCCACCGTACCGGCGCTGAGGAAGTCCGCCTCGGAGATAGGGTGGCGCTGAATAAACAGGCCGTCCTTCACCTGGGCGTACTTCTTCACGGCGGCCAGGGCGGTGTTCACATCGGTGATATCCTCCTTGGTGGACGTGAGGCGGGACTGGCCCCGCCGCAGCAGCGACGACCAGGCCGGGTCCGCCAGATAACCGTCGGGCTCACTGATTTCCACACAGCCCAGATGAAGCAGCCCTTCCAGCAGCTCCTCCCGGCGGCCGGCCATCGCCATGACGCGAAGTTTTTTCATTTTCACAATGGCCATATCAGTGTTTCACAACCCTTCCGACAATAAACTCTGCGGCTTCCGCGAGATGCTGTTCCGCATTGGCGCGCAGCTGGGCGGCTTCCGCCTCGGCGGCGCGGTTGATTTCGGCGGCGCGCTCCGCGGCTTTTTCCTCAGCCTGCCGCAAAAGCGCCCTGCCGCTCTCCGCGGCGCCATCCCGGGTACGCTGTAAAAGCGCAAGACCTTCCTGTTCCGCATTGGCGACAATCTTTTTCGCCTCCGCCTCGGCGGCTGCCTTGCGCTCCCGGTTTTCCGTTTCTACCTGCGTAACCTTCTCGATTGCTTCCAGGGACATCCGTTTTCACCTTCTCTCTCCTGTAGTGCAATTTTTTCCGCCGGCGCGGCGGCTCCGTAGCCTGCCTCCCGCCGGTCCGGCCACCGGGCCTCTCTTCCTTCCCTAGGGTCCATGCCATATCCGCCCGATCCCATCGTCTATTATAAAACACCCGCCCCTCCAATGCAAGGAAAATTTTAGACACGTTGTACCTTGGCACGTGCGGGGCACCCTCTGCCCGCCACGAAACGGCTCACGGGCGGGACAGAGGCCTGCCGCTTTCAGCCAAAGCGGCAACCAAGAGAATTCGCCCGCAGTAATGCGGGGCGGATCAGGATTCCTTCCCGCAAAGGCCGTAAACCTCTGCTCAATGTCATTCCGTTATTATGAGCTAAAACGGATGGAGAGAGGAGACAAGTATGCATCGGCAAAGACTGAAATTCAAAGAATATTTGCATAGCACAAGGGGCGTTATGGCTATAGAAGAATCACCGCTGAACTGCAAAACAGAGGATTTCACCGCAATCACAAGGTGGTATCCAGGTTGATGAAAGAGCTTGGCCTGGTTTGCAGGGTGCGGATGAAAAGGTATCGATCTTATCGGGGTGAGGTGGGGCGAATCGCACAGAATCTGTTGGAGAGAAACTTTGAAGCAGCGAGTCCAAACGAGAAGATGGTAACAGACTTCACAGAGTTTCATCTGTATGGACAAAAACTGTATTTGTCTGTTATGCTGGACCTATACAGCAGAGATATTGTCAGTTACACGATTTCGGAGCGGCCAGTATTGAAGATGGTGACTTCCATGCTGGAGAAAGCTTTTCAAAGTATTCCGGATGGAACAAATCTTATTCTCCACTCAGATCAGGGCTGGTGTCAGAAAGTTACAGGACAGCTATTTCAAGCCCTCGATCCAGCGGCATTCCTCCTGGCAGTGTGAACAGGAGTTCCACCTGGCGCTGAACAAGCGCCAGGTCTGGTGCGAGGGTACTTTTGCCGCACAGATGTGGGGGCACAACTTAACACGTGTCTTGCGGCGAGGCTTAGAGGCAGCGAGTGGAGGATCACTGCCTCCTTTCTGCTACGGCCTTGAACCTCAAAAGAATGATAAAGCGTATGGGATGACGCCGTAGGGCGTCTTTTTTCTTGCTTTGCCCCCTTGTGTTTCCT
>JAAVHG010000133.1:3377-13962 GCA_014799855.1 Oscillibacter sp. | reverse complement strand
CAATCCGGGAGGTCAGGGTGGCGATGGCCGCGCCCCGGACCCCCAGCTCCGGGAAGCCCAGGTGGCCGTAAATCAGAAGGTAGTTCAAGCAAACGTTGATGCAGAGGGTGGAAAAGGAGATGACATAGCCGATTTTCACCACCCCTACGGACCGAAGAGACGCGGCCAGGATGTTGGTGACGGTGAAAATCAGGTAGGAGAAGCAGATGATTTGAAAATAGGCCATTCCCTGGGCGATCACCGCCTCGTCGTTGGAAATCAGGTGCAGCAACTGGGAGGGAGCGGCCAGCACGATGACAAACAGCGTCGCCGCCAGCGCCCCGCCGAACCGGAGGGCCACGCCGATGATGTGGGGGATGGGCTCCAGCTTGTTTTTGCCCCAATACTGGCTCCCCAGCACCACGGCCCCCTCGCCCGCGCCCACCACCAGCATTTGCAGGAGAAACTGCACCTGGTTGCACAGGCTGACGCCGCTCATGGCTACCTGGCTGTAGCGGCCCAGCATGAGGGTGTCCATCATGTTCACCCCGTAGGTCAGCAGGTTTTGCAGGGCCAGGGACAGGGTGAGGGGGAAAAAGGTCCGGTAAAAGGCTTTGTCTCGAATCATGGCGTCCGTCTCCTTTGGGGGTTTTCGGGATATTTCGCCTCTGATTATAGCGGCTCCCTTTTGGAAAGTAAAGGGCCAGATACAAGATTCTTCTCCCCCGCGCGATACCGCCGAAAGCGGCCGGCCTCTGCCCCGCACCCGGGCCTTACCGCAAGCGGGCAGAGGCTGCCCCGTCCGTGCCAGGGTATCCCGTGACAAAGGACTTGACAATATCGATATTCGATGTTATAGTGGGGGCAGAGAGTAATAGCGATATTCGATATTAAGAAAGGAGGCGTCTATGGCCCGGGAAAAATTTCAGACCCTGACGGAGCAGATGTTTTACATTCTCCTCTGTCTGGGGGAGGAGCGCTGCGGCGCGGACGTGATGGCCCAGGTGTCCGCCGTCACCCATGGCCGGGTGGCCGTGGGGCCGGGGACGCTGTACGCCCTGCTGGAGAGCTTTCTCCACGAGGGCATGATCCGGGAGACCGCCGCCCAGGGCCGGAAACGTAGCTACATTCTGACGGACAAGGGTTGGGAGACACTGGAAAATGAGTACCGCCGGCTGAGTCTGGTGGCGGAGGATTACCGCCGCGTTGTGGCCGGAGAAGGAGGGAACGCATGAAAGAGAAAACTTACCGCCTGGAGGCCTATTACCTGTTTGACCACAGCGGCATCCAGCGGCGGCTGGCGGACATGGCCGCCAAGGGCTGGCTCCTGGACAAGCTGGGCAGCCTCTGGCGTTACCGGCGGATCGATCCCGAGGAGGGAAAGCGGCTCCGCTTCGCCGTCACCTATTTCCCGGAGGCCTCCGCCTACGACCCGGAGCCACGGAACGGTCAGTGGGACTATCAGGAGCTGTGCCGGGACGCCGGGTGGACCCACGCGGCCACTCTGGGGCAGATGCAGGTGTTTTACACGGAGGCGGAGGACCCCGTCCCCCTGGAGACCGACCCCCAGATTCAGGTGGAAAATATCCACCGGACCATGCGGCGCAGTCAGGTTCCCGCTTTCCTGGTCATGATCGGCGTGTCCATAGCGCAGCTATGTATGCAGTGGCGGCAGTACCACTGGGACCCGGTGGAGTGGCTCTGCCGCCCTATGGGAACCGTGGCGTGTTTGTGCTGGCTGATGCTGACCGTGTTGGAGGCGCTGTCTCTGGCGGACTATTTCCGCTGGCACCGCCGGGCCGTGGCGGAGGCCCGGGAGGGACGCTTCACCCCTACGTTCAGCCGCGTCCGGTTTCAAATCGCCTCGCTCCTTCTGATTCTGGCAGTTTTGGCGCTGGTTCTCCTGTCCTCCCTGGGAACCCGGACAGGCGTTTTCGGGGCGTTGTTCGGCNTGATTATGATGACGGTTATCCTGGGCGGAGTTCGGGGCATNTCGGCCTTTCTCAAGCGGAAAAAAGTCTCCGCTACCGCCAATCTGTGGTTTACTACCCTGTTCGCCATATTTTTCTGTCTGGGCATTACGGCCCTGCTTGTTGCGGGCATGATCCGCCTTATAGACAACGGCTGGCTTGAGGAAAGCCATGTGGCGGGGACATATACCGCCTTTGGCATTACCTGGGAGGTCTACGACGACCCCATCCCCCTGCGGGTGGAAGATCTGGTGTCCACGGACTACGATCAATACTCCACAAAGCGGGACATAACCGGCTCCTTCCTCCTAGCCCAAACGGAGTACCGCCAGGACGCCCGGGTGGGGGACAGCGATCCGCCGGAGCTGCGGTACACGGTGGTGGACGTGAAGCGGCCCTCTCTGTACGGCACGGCGGAAGAGGTCATGCGGAAGCAGGCGGAGCGGTACAACCAGGAGGATCTGCCGGAGTTCTGGGATTATTACATCCCCGTGGACCCGGCTCCCTGGGGCGCCAACCGGGCCTATCAGATACAATCGGGGGGCCAGCCCACGGAGGAATACCTCCTCTGCTACGAGGACCGCATTGTGGAGCTGGACGCCCGGTATCTTAACGACGGCCACGGGCCTATGACGGAGGAGCAGATGCGCACGGTGGGAGAAATTTTGGGATAATCCGGCGCAGAAAAGGAGAAACTATACCCAATGTCATTCAGCTAAACACAGCGAAACTTGTGGGGCCTGATCCCCGGTCAGGCCATCCCCATTTTAGAGGATGGCCTGGTCAGGGGACCAGGCCCCACATAATGTTCTTTTCCCGAAGATGATCGCTTAACTTAATGGCAGGGAGGCATTGCCTCTCTCCTTTTTGACGGCCTCAGCCCATTCTGCCGTCCTGCCGCATCAGCAGGAGCCTGTCCGCGATCATGGCGATGAACTCGGAGTTGGTTGGCTTCCCCTTGGCGTTGGAAACCGTGTAGCCAAAGTATTTTTGCAGCGTCTCCAGATCGCCCCGGTCCCAGGCTACCTCGATGGCGTGGCGGATGGCCCGCTCCACCCGGGACGGGGTGGTGTTGAACCGCTTCGCTACCGCCGGGTAGAGCACCTTCGTCACCGCGTTAATCACGTCCATGTCCTCCACGGTGATCATGATGGCCTCCCGCAGATACTGGTAGCCCTTGATATGGGCGGGCACGCCCACCTCGTGGATGACGGCGGTGACCATGCCTTTCAGGGCGGCGCTGTGGTCCTCCGGGGCCGCGGGCGCGCTGACCACCGTCCGCATCCGCTCCAGCAGGGTTTCCGGCTCCACGGGCTTGGCCAGCACGTAGCCGGCCCCCAGCTTCTGGGCCTCCGTCAGTACCGCGCTGGTGCAGAAGGCGGAGAGAATGATGACCTTGGGCATGGGCTCCATCCGTTCCCGCAGCTGGCGGAGCATGGACATCCCGTCCAATCCCGGCAGAACCACATCCATGATCAGCAGATCCGGCCTGAGGCTCTCCACCAGCTCCAGGGCACGCGCGCCGTCTCCGGCGGAGCCGGTCACGCTGAAGATGTCCGATTGATCGATGGCCTCCTGCAGCATAGTCCGGTATTCCTCGCTGGCGTCCGCCAGCACAACAGTTCTTCTAATGTCCATGCTCCCAATCCTTTATCAAAAAATTTGGTTTCCGACGGCTTTTTGAGCCGGCTCAGCGTCTTTCCTATAAACTATCATAAAGCTACAGATTTTTCAAGTCCGATCTGGAAAAATTTTCCAAAAAATGTTTGACAGGATACCCGGTATTATTCCCCATTCCGACAAGTCAACTGGTGAAATACCCGGAATTTGGGCGAAATTTGGAACTTCCATCCANGTTTACAAAAATTTCANTTTTGGTTTCCATCTGTCAATCTTTTACCCGTGTTTCGGAAAAAGCCGCCGTTTCCGCCAAATTCCCCGGAATTTGACATGAGCGAAATCCGGACTTTTCCGGAGGCCGGAGCGCTGAAAAAGCGCCGCTCCTCACGGAGCGGCGCTTTACCGTTTCTTGGGTACGGGAAATTATTTTTCCGCCTTGGCGGCCTCGGCAACAGCTTTGGCTTTTTCCGCCTGGGCCTTCTTGACGGCCTTGTACTTCTCCTTCTCCTCCGCGGTGGCAATGGGGAGGATGGCGTCTCTCGGGCAGACCTTGGTGCAGAGCTTGCAGCCCACGCACTTGTCGTAGTCCACCACGGCCACGCCGTTTACCACATGGATCGCGTCCTTCCGGCACTCCCGCTGGCACAGGCCGCAGCCGATGCAGGACTTTTCGCAGACGCTTATNGCGCCCTTGCCCTTGTCCTGGTTGGCGCAGGCCACGCGGACCTTCTTGGAGACGGGGACGGAGGTAATCAGGCCGCGGGGGCAGGCGGCGGCGCAGGCCATGCAGGCGGTACACTTGTCCTCGTCCACCACGGCGGCGCCGTTGGGGCCGATGGACATAGCGCCGAACTGGCAGGCAGTCACGCAGGAGCCGAAGCCCAGGCAGCCGAAGGAGCACTCCAGGGGACCGGCGGCCACCTTCGTGGCGGATATGCAGTCCTTCACGCCGATGTAGTCAAAGCGCTTCTTGGCGTTGACGCCGCCGTTGCAGCGGACAAAGGCCACCTGGCGCTCGCCAGAGGGGGCCTCCTGGCCCATGATCTTGGCGATGGCGGCGGCGTTTTCCGCGCCGGCGGGGGCGCAGGCGGTAACGGGGGCCTCGCCAGCCAGGATGGCGGCGGCGCAGCCGCCGCAGCCGGGATAGCCGCAGCCGCCGCAGTTTGCGCCGGCCAGATGGCTGAGAATTTCTTCCTCACGGGGGTCCTTCTTCACCTCAAAGATCTTGGAGGCCACAGCCAGCACCGCGCCGAACACAGCGCCCAGGATGCCCAATACCGCCATGGCGGCAACGATATTTCCAATCATGATTCAAACGCCTCCTTACCAGACCTTCAGGCCGGAGAAGCCCATAAAGGCCAGAGCCATAAGTCCCGCCGTCACCAGGGCGATGGGGAAGCCCTCCCAGCTTCTGGGATACTCGGCAAAGACCAGCTTTTCCCGGATGCTGGCGAACAGCACAATGGCCAGCAGGAAGCCCAGACCGCCGGTGATGCCGTAGACCACGGACTCGATGAAGTTGTAGTTGTTCTGGAAGTTCAACAGGGCCACGCCCAGAACCGCGCAGTTGGTGGTGATGAGGGGCAGGTACACGCCCAGGGCCGTATACAGGGTGGGCATGGCCTTTTGCAGGAACATCTCAATGAACTGCACCAGGGAGGCGATAACCAGGATGTAAGCCACGGTCCGCATGTACTGGAGGCCGAAGCGCATCAGAATGTACTCGTTCACCAGCCACGCGATGGCGGAGGCCAGCGCCATGACGAAGGTCACGGCCACGCCCATGCCCAGGGCGGTGTCCACCTTTTTGGAGACGCCCAGGAAGGGGCAGATGCCCAAAAACTGGGAGAAAATGAAGTTATTGGACAAAATCGCTCCCAGAGAAATGGACAATAAGCTGAAAATCTGTTCCATTATTTGCTCTCCTCCTTACTCTTCTTGGGCCGGGACAGCGCCCACTGCATGGCGGCAATCAGCGCGCCCAGCATCAAAAAGCCGCCTACGGGCAGGGTCAGCATACCCACGGGGAACTGGGAGGGGATGATCTGGATGCCCTTGGCCTCCGCCCCCAGCAGACCGCTGCCGAAGGTGCCCGCGCCCAGGAATTCCCGGATGATGCTCATGATGAGCAGAACGGCGGTGTAGCCGATGCCCTGGCAGATGCCGTCCACCGCGGAGGCCGCGATGCCGTTCTTATAGGAGAAGGACTCCGCCCGGCCCAGAATGATGCAGTTCACCACGATCAGGGGGATGAACACGCCCAGGGACGCGGCCACGGCGGGCACAAAGGCCTGTAACAGCAGATCCACGCAGGTGACGAAGCCCGCGATAACCACGATGAACATGGCGATGCGGATCTTGTCCGGCACGATCTTGCGGATGGCGGAGATCACGATGTTGCTGAGGGTGAGGATAATAATAACGGAGACGCCCATGCCCAGGCCGTTCATAAAGGACGTACTAATGGCCATGGTGGAGCAAAGGCCCAGCATCTGCACCAGAACCGGGTTGTTGGTGAGAAGCCCTTCTTTAAACTGTTTTCCAATATTCATGTTGTCTGCTCCTCCTTCCTTAACCCAGCGTCCCGGCCACGGCCAGGGCGGCGTTCACACCGGCGGTAATGCCCTTGGTGGTCACGGTAGCGCCGGTAATGGCGTCCACGTTGGTGCCGACGACCAAAGTGCCGTCAGCGGCGCTCTTGCCCTGGAACTGGTCCAAAACGCCGTTCTCGTTTTCGATGACCCGGGAGCCGATGCCGGAGGTCTCGGAGTTGCTGACCACGGAGACGCCGGTGACGGCGTTCTCCTCATCCACGCCCACGATCATCTCAATGCTGCCCTGGGAGCCGGANGTCACAACCTTGATGGCATACCCGGCGCCGGCGCCGTTCACCTGGGCCTCGTACACGGAGTCCAGGGTGCCGCCGACCGCGGCGGCCTCNGTCATTTCCGCAGAGAGGGGCAGGGCGTCGGAGAAGCCCGTGGCGTCAGGNAAGACGCTCCGCATGGCCGCCCTGGTCTCGCCCTCGTTGATCTCCGCGATTTTTTCCTTGGTCACNGCGTTGACGCCGCCCAAGGCGGCCGCAATNACAACGCAGGTGACCAGCAGCGTNACCGTCAGGCGGATAATNTACTGGGGGTCCATATTCACCTTTTCTTTTCCGCTCATTTCGCCGCCTCCTTACTGCTGGATTTGTCCACGCCAAAGCGGGTGGGCTTGGTATACTTGTCGATGAGGGCCACACACAGGTTCATCACCATGATGGAGTAGCACACGCCCTCGTTATAGGAGCCAAAGTACCGGATGAACACGGTAAAGACGCCGCAGCCGACGCCGTAGACCACCTGGCCCTTCTTGGTAATGGGAGAAGTGGCGTAGTCGGTAGCCATGAAGAACGCGCCCAGCATCAAACCGCCGCTGAACAGGCTGTACAGCATCCAATCCTGGCTGGAGCCGGCCTTGGGGAACAGGAAGGTCAGCACGGCCACGGTGCCGATGTAGCTGACGGGGATATGCCAGTTGATCACCTTGCGGCCGATGAGGTACACGCCGCCGATGAGGAGCATCAGGGAGGAAACTTCGCCCAGAGAACCGCCGATGCTGCCCAGGAACATGGCCTTGAGGTCATACTGGGCCATGAGTCCGGCCAGATCCCCGGTCTTCATGTAGGCCAGGGGGGTGGCGGCGGTCACGCCGTCCGCAACGCCGCCCAGGATGGGGGCCTGGGTATTGGGGGCGATCCAGGTGGTCATGGAGCCGGCATAGCTGGCTACCAGGGCCGCGCGGCCCGCCAGGGCGGGGTTCAGGAAGTTCTTGCCGATGCCGCCGAAGAGCTGCTTCACGATGACGATGGCGAAAAAGTCGCCTATCAGAATCGTCCAGCAGGGAAGCGTGGGGGGGCACACAAAGGCCAGCAGCATACCCGTGACCACGGCGCTCAAATCGCCGATGGACTGGGGCTTTCTCATCACGGCCCGGTACAGCCACTCGAAAAACACGCAGCCGGCCGCGGACACGGCGGTCAGCACCAGGGCCTCCGGCCCGAAGGTGAGGACCGCCCAAATCAGGGCGGGGCACATGGCGATGATCACGTCCCGCATGATGGACTGGGTGGTCTCGCTGCCGCGGATATGGGGGTTGGAGGTGGCGATCAGCTTGAGATTCTTATAGTCCGTCATTTGTTCACAACCTCCTTCTCTTGCTTGGCCTTGCGGGCCTCGGCGGCGGCCTTGTCGGCGGCCTGCTTATTCTTCAGCAGCTGCTTGCCCGTCTTGAACATCTGCGTCAGGTGCATCCGGGCGGGGCAGGTATAGGCGCACGCGCCGCATTCCATGCAGTCCATGATGTGGGCGGCGTCCAGCTCCTCCACCATGCCCTTGGAGGCGTACTGGTACAGGAACAGGGGCTCCAGGTGCATGGGGCAGACGGAGACGCACTTGCCGCAGCGGATGCACTGGGGATTGGCGACGGTCTGCTCCTCCTTCCCGCAGAAGGCCAGCATGGCGCCGGTGCCCTTGCCCACGGGCACGTCGGCGGTGTACTGGGCCATGCCCATCATGGGGCCGCCGGCGATCAGCTTGTATGTACCGTCCTTCAGCCCGCCGCAGAAGTCGAACAGGCAGGAGACGGGGGTGCCGATGGGGCACTCCACATTCTTGGGCTCCACCACGCCGGAGCCGGACACGGTGACGATTTTCTGCACCACCGGCATACCCTGGGTGATGGCCCGGTAGATGGCGCAGGTGGTGTTGATGTTGAACACGGCGCAGCCGATGTTGCTGGGCAGGCCGCCGGGAGGAACCTGCTTGCCGGTGATGGCCTGGCAGAGCTGCTTCTCACCGCCCTGGGGGTAGCGGCAGCGGAGGGGCTCCACCACCACGGGGGCCTTCTTCTCCGCGATGACCCTGTTCATGGCGTCGATGCCGTTCTGCTTGTTGTCCTCCACGCCGATGATGACCTTGTCCACGCCGAACATCTTGGCCAGGTACGCGCAGCCGCCGATGATCTCCTCGGGGCGCTCCAGCATGGTCCGGTGGTCGCCGGTGATGTAGGGCTCGCACTCGGCGCCGTTGATGATGACGGTATCCACCTTGCCGATGCCGCCGGAAATTTTCACGTGGGTGGGGAAGGTCGCGCCGCCCATGCCCACGATGCCGGCGTTTTTCACCATCTCCACCATCTCCTCGGCGCTGAGCGCGTCGGGATTGGCGGGGGCCTTGACCTCCTCGGACAGGGTGTTCTGGAAATCGTTTTCAATGACCACGGAGGTCATGTTTCCGCCCATGGAATAGGGCCGGGGCTCCACAGCCTTGACCTTGCCGGAAACGCTGGCGTGGATGGGGGCGCCCAGTCCCCGGAACTCGCCGATCTTCTGCCCTACCTTCACCAGATCCCCGGCCTTGACCAGGGGGGTGCAGGGAGCGCCGAAGTGCATGGACATGGGGATAACCACCTCAGCCGGGGCCGGCAGCTGTTCGATGGCCTTCTCATTGGTAGCGGCCTTCATGTCGTGGGGGTGAACGCCGCCAAAGAACGCTTGTGCCATAGTCTTCACCTCAATTTTTACTCCTGACAGCCGCCGGGGATGTCCTCCCAGGGCGGACTGCCGCATACTGAGCTTTATTCTACACCTTATTTTTAAAAATGTCTAGACTGTGAACGGCTGTTTTTGCTGGAATCCGATCTTTTTTTCGCCCCGCATACAAAATTCTCTCATTTTATGCAAATTTCCGCCAATGGTCCGGGCGGAACCACGGGATGCTTGTCAACCGGACGCCGTTGTGATATACTACGTTTTAATACACGGCCGCCCGGCGCGGGCCGCTGTGCCAAAGAAATGGAGGCGCGTTTTCATGATGGCGGAATTGATAGACAGAAAAGCCCTGAAAGCGGAGGTCCGGGAGCTGCTGAGGTCCGCCCAGGCCTCCCCCAAGGCCGTTGTGGCCCTGTACCTGGGGCTGAACATGGCCACACAGCTGATTAAGTATTTCGCCGGCGGATCGGGAATCCTCTCCACCTTCCTGGATATTCTCTTTACCTTCTTCATGTCGGTGCTGATGGCGGGCTTTGTCATGTACTGCATGACCATCCGCCGGAGCGAGCGGGCGGAGATCTCCACCCTCTTCGACGGGTTCAACATGGTGGGGAAAATCATCCTGCTGGAGATTGTCCAGGGCGTTTTTATTTTCCTCTGGTCCATGCTGTTTCTCATCCCCGGGCTGATCGCCATGTACCGCTACCAATTTGCCCTGTACAACCTTATTGAAAATCCGGATATCGGCATTATGGATGCCATCCGCATGAGCAAACAGCAGACCATGGGGTACAAGGCCCAGTTGTTTACGCTGGATCTCAGCTATCTGGGCTGGACCCTGCTGGCGGCCCTGCCGGCCATTGTGGAGCTGGTGATGCTGTACCGGGGCTTTATCCAGTTGTTGGCCATAGAGGACCCCTATACCCTCTACTTCATGAGCGAGGCGGAGCTGCTCTCCATGGCCTTCGGCGGCNTTCCCTTNCTGGCGGTGCTGCTGTTTACCGGGCTGTGGTCCCTGGTGGTGAGCCTGTTCTACTACCCCAACATGATCTGCGTGGAGCTGGGTTATTTCGAGATTGCCAAGCGCACCTCCGGCGTGGGCCTGACGGAGGAGGACCAGACTCCCCGCCTGGACGACGGCTGGAACGGCCTGTAAGCCCCATATAAACGTACAACCCCCCGGCNGAGAATNGANCNCCGCCNGGNGATTTNTATCACGTCCTACCTTGGCGTGTCCGGGGTAATCTCTGCCCGCCCTATACGGCGGTCCGGGCGGGACAGAGGCCTGCCGCTTTCCGCCTGTCCNANTTTGAGAGCGGCGGCCGCTTAAGCCTCCGCACCAGCGGCAGCGAAAGGAAANGAAAGNCAATGCGTCAAGCACCAAACCCCCGCCCGCAGCTGGTCGCGGGATANANACATACCTGTCTTTNNAGGGCAGTACTNGCGCGCAAGCGNTTTTTCTTTTNNACCGTCNANGGNNACG
>JAAVHG010000133.1:0-3372 GCA_014799855.1 Oscillibacter sp. | reverse complement strand
TNNNTNACGCNNTCAAAAGNNGTCCNNGNCGNNGCNCAGTAGACCGTCCACGGCCCGTTTTCTTTTTGACGCAATCAAAAGGGGTCCCCGCCGGAGCCCAGCGAAGCGGGTCCGGTGGGGAGAGGAGAAAGGAACGGAGCTTGAGCGGAATTTTCGGCTTTAGCCGGAAATGNAGCGGCGGAGTTTCTTTCGACGACATGGGGGGTGGAATAGGACCAGCCCTCAGAGGGCTGAAATTCCTCCGCCCGCAANGGCGACTATCCTTTCAAGGGCAGTACCCTTGTATATATTTATATGTATACCCCAAAAATTTCCCTTTTNGGATTTGCTTTTCCCTTGGAAGTCTGCTACACTGGCGTTACCAGCCTGATCCTCCCCTCTCCGGGAGGAAACGGACCTGTGGGAGCCGGCGTTTCCGCCGGCCCCCTATCTCAAAAGCGGCGATGCCGCGTCCAGGGGGCGGGCAACTGCGCGAAGGTTTCGTCTGGGGGCACCAAAGCCGCTCAGGCCATCCTATGCGCCGCCGTGCCCCGCCGACACCNCCGGCCTCCNGNCNCTGTCCANGNCCCTCCGCCGGGANTTTTATAAAGAAATGAGGAATTACCCATGATTAAAATCGCTCCCTCCATCCTCTCCGCCGATTTCGCCAACCTCCAGCGGGACATTGAAAAAATTTCCACCGCCGACTACGTTCACGTGGACGTGATGGACGGCGTGTTCGTCCCCAACATCACCATCGGCGTTCCCGTGGTGCAATCCATCCGTCCCACCACCNCCCTGCCNCTGGACGTGCATCTGATGATCACCCAGCCGGGGCGGTTNGTGGAGCAGTTCTGCGACGCCGGGGCGGATCTGGTCACCGTCCACATTGAGGCGGACACGGAGGAAAACATCCACNGCGCCATTGCCAAAATCCACGCCAAGGGCAAGCGGGCCGGAGTGGTATTGAAGCCCAAGACTCCGGCGGANGCGGTCCTCCCCTTCCTGGAGGANGTGGAGCTGATCCTGGTGATGACCGTGGAGCCGGGCTTCGGCGGNCAGTCCTTNATGGCGGACCAGATGCCCAAGGTGGCCGCCATCCGGAAGCTCATCGACGAGAAAAATCCCGCCTGCGAGCTGGANGTGGACGGCGGCGTGGCTCCGGACACCCGGGACCAATGCGTCAACGCCGGGGCNAACGTGCTGGTGGCCGGAAGNGCCGTCTACAAGGCGGAGGATATNCCCGCCCGTATCGCCGCCCTCCGGGGTTAATGGCCCTTTTNTGCTTGTGTTTCTCTGTTTTAAGCCTGTTTAGGAGGTTTTCATGTCCTTTCTTCTCCATGAGTCCGGCGGGCCAGTGTATCTCACCTCGCCNCTGCTGAAACACGTGCGCCACGGCTTTTCCACCCGGAAGGGGGGCGTCAGCGGCCCTCCCTGGGACTCCCTGAACCTGGGCCCCGGCCGGGGNGACGCGGCGGAGGCGGTGGAGGAAAACTNCCGCCGCTTCTGCGGCGCTGTGGGGGCNGNCCCCCGCCGTCTGGTGCTGTCCAAGCAAGTCCACGAAACAGCCGTGCGTGTCTGCACGGAGGACGACGCGGGCAAGGGGCTGGATAAGCCCAGGGACTATTCNGCCGACGGCCTNATNACCAANGTGCCGGGACTGCCCCTGGTGGTCTTCTCCGCCGACTGCGGCATNATTCTGCTCTANGACCCGGAGCATCGGGCCGTCGGGGCGGTCCATGCCGGGTGGCGTGGCTGCGCCGGGGGGATTTTGGAAAAAGCCGCCGCCAAAATGGCGGAGGCCTACGGCAGCGANCCGGCNAAGCTCCTGGCGGCAATCGGCCCCTGTATCGGCCAGTGCTGCTTTGAAACCGACGGCGACGTNCCGGAGGCNATGCGCTCCGGCCTGGGCGCGGAGGCGGAGCCGTATCTGGAGCGCNGGGGGGCCAAATGGCATGTGGACCTGGCGGGGCTGAACCGCCAATGGCTTCTCCGGGCGGGGCTTCTGCCGGAGCATATCGACGTGTGCGGCCTCTGNACCGCCTGCCGNCCGGACCTCTTCTGGTCCCACCGGAAGATGGGCGAGGCCCGGGGGGCCCAGGTGNCCCTGATCCTCCTGCCGGCGGNGGCGGAGCCNNGAGAAAACGCGCCCGCGCCCTGCTGTGCCTGACGCTCTCCGCCCTGTTCCTNTCCGGCTGCTGGCAGATGGANCNGGACGAGGACGTGAANCTCCTCCCNCCGGAGGAGATTTTNGAGGCGGAGCCTATGCCCACCATCCAGCTTCCCCAGGTTTTTGCCCTGCCCTATGCTCCCAGCCAGAGTCTGGACCCCATCGACTGCTCCGACGGAGCCCAGCGGACAGTGGCCTCCCTCCTCTGCCAGGGCCTCTTCCGGCTGAACGAAGCCTTTGAGCCGGAATACGCCCTCTGCCAATCCTACACCTANGACCCGGACAGCCGGACCTACGTCTTCACCCTCCGGGAGGGGGCGGTNTTCTCCGACGGGTCCCCNGTCACCGCCGCCGACGTGCAGTCCTCCCTGGAGCGGGCGCGGCAGTCGGCGCGCTACGGCTNCCGGCTGTCGGGAATCGCCTCCCTGTCCGCCGGAGACGGGACCGTCGCCGTCCNCCTCTTCTCCCCCAACACCCGCTTCCCCGCCCTGCTGGATGTGCCCATTGTGAAAAGCGGGACCCAGGATTTCCCCGTGGGCTCCGGGCCCTANGCCCTGACCCGGGAGGANGGGGGNCTGGCCCTGACGGCCAATCCCCACTGGCAGGGGTCCCATCCNGTGGACCGGATCGCCCTGGTGGAGGCCTCCGGCGAGGANGCCGNGCGCTACCGCTTTACCTCCTATGAGGTGCAGATGATCACGGCGGATCTCACCGGCGTTTCTCCCTTCACCCCCACGGGCCGGGTCAGCTATCAGGANGCGGGCACCACGGTAATGCAGTATATCGGCTGCAACACNGCGGCGCCGCCNNTGGACAACGCCGCCCTCCGGCGGGCCCTGAGCCTGGGCATCAACCGGGAGGACGTGGCGGGGGTCTTCCTCTCCGGCCACGGGACCGCCGCCCAGTTCCCCGTGTCTCCCCTGTCCCCCCTGTACCCGGAGGATTTGGACGTCCGCTACGCCTACGACGCTTTTACCGAGGCCCTGGCCCTGAGCGGCTATGAACCGGAGCGGCCCCTGACGCTGCTGGTCAATGAGGAGAACAGCTTCAAAATCGCCGTGGCGGACTCTCTGGCGGAGGCCTTTACCGACGCGGGCGTCCCGGTGGAAACCCGGATTCTCCCCTGGGAGGAATATGTCCTGGCGCTGGAAACCGGGGATTTTGACCTCTACTATGGGGAAGTCCGCCTGGGGGTGGACTGGGACCTCTCCTCCCTGCTGTCC
>JAAVHG010000132.1 GCA_014799855.1 Oscillibacter sp. | reverse complement strand
CCTGCCGTCAGCACCGGGGGCTCGTTTCTCTCCCGCACCAGCGCCCGCTGCGCCGCGCGGGCCGTCATCGTGCCAGCATCCATGTCCGTACCTCCTTGCATCTCCGGCGGATACCGCCCAAAGAACCGCGTAATACAGTTTCCGATACTATATTACACGGTTTCAGCCGGAATTGCAAGTAGTTTTTGTAGATTTTTTCAAACTATAACTCCGCAGCGGGATTTCTGCGAAAAAAAGCGGGTTTGGTGTAATATTATAAACAAACTGTCAGAAAAAACCGCCGTCAAATTGGAATTGCAGAAACGTTCCCCGTCTGCTATGATAAGGGGAGCTTTCAAAAAGGGAGAGATACCAATGACAAAAAAGCAGAAACAAGCCCTGGCCGGGATCGTGATCTTCTGCCTGCTGGCCCTGGCGCTGTACGGGATCTGGCGGGTGAACCGCCCGGAGGCGACGGAAGGGATGAAAACCGTTACCGTGGAGGTGGTTCACAGCGACGGGACCCAGAAGGAGTTCGCCTATACCACGGATCTGGACAACCTGGAAGCCCTGCTGACCCAGGAGGGCCTGATCTCCGGCTCCGACAGCGCCTACGGCCTCTTTGTGGACACCGTGGACGGCGAAACAGCGGATTACGCAAAGGACAACGGCTGGTGGCGGCTCACCTGCGGCGGCGAGGACGCCCAGACCGGGGCCAGCGGGGTCATGCTGGAGGACGGGGGCGTCTATGGCTGGGTCTACACGGTCGGCTGACCACCGGAGGGCCTCCTGGGAGGCGGCGCTTTCCGGGATGCTGGGGGCGGTAATATTCGCGTTGAAAATGGCCATGGCCCAGCTGCCCAACATCGAGCCGGTGTCCCTGGCCGTGATGCTGCTGGCGGTGTGCGCAGGCCGGCGGGGGCTGTATGCGGTGTACATCTACGTGCTGCTGGAAATCGCCGTATGGGGGCCGGGGCTTTGGAGCGTCCCGTACCTCTATATCTGGCTGGTTTTGTTCGCCGCCGCCAGGGCTTTGCGGAATATGGAAAGCGTCCTTGGCTGGGCGGCCCTGTCCGGGTGCTTCGGGCTTCTGTTCGGCGCGCTCTGCGCTCCGGTGTACTGGGCCGTGGGCGGCTGGCAGCACGCGCTGTCCTGGTGGCTGGGGGGGATTCCTATGGACCTGCTCCACGGGGCGGGAAATTTCACCCTGGCCCTGGCGCTGTTCCGCCCGGTGAAGCGTTCCTTCACTGTTTTGCTGGATCGGTTTAAACGGTAGATTTTTTCCGTGTTTTTTGGGACAAAATCTGAAAAAAATGGTGAAAAGAGGAGCGCGGACGAAAATCCGCGCTCCTCTCCATTTTTTTAGCCTGCACAACTGAAAAAATTCAATAGACGCTTTTCGGCAGAACGACTCTTGCGGCGCTTTGGGCTGCGGCCGCAGTCTACCGTGCCGGACTTCATCGGAAACCCGTACGCGCTTTGCGCAAGGAGTGTCCTATTTGAAGAGTTTTTATGGAGAGTGATCTGGTCAGGGAACTGGGTCTCACAGACATGTTCTTTAGAACTCTCCTCCATGTGGGGCCTGACCACCTGGTCAGGCCATATCCAAATAAAATGCGCGACCAGACACTCCCCTCCGTTTCAACCGCATTGACTCTACCCCTTCAGCTCCTCCAAAATCCGGGTAATCAGGGCCACCCGCTTAAAGGGGGTCATCAGGTACAGGCCGTCGGTATAGGGCTCCATGGCCTTGGCGGCCCGGAGGGAGATGGTCACGGCCAGCTCCTCCGCCGCCTCCCGGTCCTTCCCCTCGTAGAGGGACACAATCTCCGGGGCGATGCGCATTCCGGCGATTTCGTTATTGAGGAAGCAGGCGTTTTTGTAGCTCACCACCGGGTAAACGCCTCCCAGGATTTTTCCCCGCAGGGTCTCCCTAGCCAGCCGGAGGTTATCCAGGGCCTCCTGGGAGAGAACCGGCTGGGTGAGGAATCCGGTCACGCCGCACGCCTCCTTCTCCTGGGCAATCCGAAGCTGGATGGCGAAGTTTTTCGCGTTGACGTTCAGCGCCCCGAAAATCCGGAAGGGAACCCGAAGGGTTTCCGCGTTCAGCGCGGCCACGTACCGGGTCAGCTTCCGGGAGTTGAAATTGAAGACGCTTTTTACCTCGTCCCGGTCCTGGGAGGGGATGGGGTCTCCGGTGACCAGCAGGATATTGTGGACCCCCTCGATGGACAGGCCCAGAAGCAGCGCCTTGGCGGCGTTCAGGTTCCGGTCCCGGCAGGTCATGTGGGGCAGGGGCTCCACCCCCAGCTCCCGCTTGATTTTACAGGCCAGCAGACTGCTGTCCGCCCGGGGACGGCCCACGGGACAGTCGGCAATGGTCACCGCGTCAGCCCCGGCGTTCCGGATGGCCTGCACGCCGTCCAGAAAGAAGTCTACGCCGTCGTCCACCGGGGGGTCCAGCTCCACGGCGACGACCCGCTTGCCCCGGTCCAGCTTCTCCGCCAGCGTATTGGCGGCGGGCAGGGGATGGGGGTGCTCCGCCGCCGCGGGATGGACCGCCGCCCTCGGGCGGGGGGCGGTCCGCAAGGCCGCCGCCGCGGCGATGTGGTCCGGAGCGGCTCCGCAGCAGCCGCCCACAATGGCGGCTCCCGTCCGGGCGATTTCCGCCAGCTTTTCACCGAAATAATGGGGGGTTCCCTGGTAGACCATTCTCCGGCCCAGAACCGTGGGATACCCGGCGATGGGCATGACGGAGAGGGTGACCCCGTTCAGATCCAGCCTCCGGATGTACTCCAGGAGGTGGTGGGGGCCGGACATGCAGTTGAAGCCCACCGCGTCAATGTCCGGGTTGTCCGCCGCCCAGCGGAACAGCTCCCGGCCGGATCGGCCCTCACAGGTAACGCCGTCGCTGGAAACGGCAAAGGAGACTATCAGGAAGCTGTCCGGGGCCTTCTCCTTTACATAACGGGCCAGTTCTCCCACGCCCTCGTGGGAGGGAAGCGTCTCCAACAGAAAATGCCGGAGGCCCTGGGCCAGAAAGCAGTCCGCCTGACGGATGTAGTTCTCCCCCCGGGACAGGGCCCGGTCCTCCGGGGCGGGGCCTATGTCCGCGAACACGTAGGCCCGATCTCCGGCGGCGTCCAGGGCCAGGCGGCAGGCGGCCTGGATGATATCCTTGGCGTCCTCCTCCCGGTCCCCGGCAAAATCCGCCCCCAGGCCGTAGGTGTTGGTTTTCAGGGCCTGGGCCCCGGCGTTCAGATAGGCCCGGTGAATGGCGGCGATCTCCTCCGGCCGGGTGAGGCTGGCCGGCTCGCAGCGCTCGCCGGGGAATTTTTCCGCAAAACAGGAGGCCATGCCGCCGTCAAACAGCAGAGGGCCGTCCTTCAGGCGGAGTCGAATGTCCTTCATCCCAAAACCCTCCTGGCAATCTCCACCGATTGGCGGGCGTCCTTGGCGTAAGCGTCCGCGCCGATTTTGGCGGCGTAGTCCGCCGTCACCACCGCGCCGCCCACAAACACCGCCGGGGGATTGGGCAGGGCCTTGAGCCGCCGGGTGGTCTCCTCCATGGCGGGCAGGGTGGTGGTCATCAGGGCGGAGAGGCCCACCAGGGGGATCTTCTCCCGGACCACCGTTTCCACCACCGTCTCCGGCGGCACGTCCCGGCCCAGATCCAGCACGTCGTAGCCGTAGTTTTCCAGCACGGTTTTTACAATATTTTTCCCAATATCATGGATGTCCCCCTGGACGGTGGCTACCGCCAGACGGCCCTTTTTCACACTGGCCTCCCCCTTCTGGGCCAGGGAGGCCCGCACCGCCTCAAACACCGCCTGGGCGGCCTGGGCGGCGGAAAGGAGCTGGGGCAGGAACACCCGCCCCGCCTCGTAGCCCTCGCCCACCCGGTCCAGGGCGGGGATCAGGCGGTTTTCCACCAGGGAGAGCTCGCTCTCTGTTTTCAGCGCCTCCGCCGCCAGGCGGCCCGCGTCGGCCCGGAGGCCCCGGAAAACCGCCTCTTCCAGGCTCATTTCCCCGGAGGGCGCGGCCTTTTCCGGGGACGGGGCGGCGGCGAACCGCTCCACGTAGGCCCGGCACTCCCGGTCCTCGCCGGAGAGAACCCGGAAGGCCGACACCGCGTCCATCATCTCCCGCTGGTTGGGATTGATGATGGGCAGGGTCAGCCCGGCAGACAGGGCCTGCACCAGAAAGGCGCTGGTCAGAAGCCCCCGGCTGGGGAGGCCGAAGGAGATATTGGACACCCCCAGAACCGTCTGGAGTCCCAGCTCCTCCCGGACATAACGCACCGCCTTCACCGTCTCCATGCCCTGCTCCTGCTGGGCGGAGACGGTGAGGGTCAGGCAGTCGATCCACAGGTCCTCCCTGGGAACGCCGTAAGCCTCCGCCCTCTCCAGAATCCGGCGGGCAATGGCGGCGCGCTCCTCCGCCGTCTGGGGCACGCCGCCTTTATCCAGGGTCAGACCTACCACGGCGGCTCCGTATTTTTTCACGATGGGGAAAATCCGCTCCATCACCGCCTCCTCGCCGTTGACGGAGTTTACCGCCGCCTTGCCGTTATACACCCGGAGGCCCGCCTCCAAGGCGTCCGGGTTGGAGGAATCCAGCTGCAAGGGCAGGGACACGGCGCTTTGCAGGGTTTTTACCACCTTGGGAAGCATGGCGGCCTCGTCCACGCCGGGGAAGCCCACGTTTACGTCCAGAATGTCCGCCCCGGCGGCTTCCTGCTGGATAGCCACATCTAAAATATAGTCCAAATCCTCTTCCAGCAAAGCCTGCTGGAAGCGCTTCTTCCCGGTGGGGTTCACCCGCTCGCCGATGACCCGCACGCCGCTAATAGGCAGGGGGTTGGCGGGGGTGCAGAGGAAGGCCCCGCCCAGATACCGCCGGGGGGCCGGGGTTTTGCCCTCCAAGGCCCGCCGCAGACAGCGGATATACTCCGGCGAGGTGCCGCAGCAGCCGCCGAAAATGGTCACGCCCAGGTCCAGGCACGGGGCCAGAGCGGCGGCGAAGGCCTCCGGGTCCATGTCGTAATGGCCGTCCACCGGATCGGGGAGGCCCGCGTTGGGCTTGGCAATCACCGGAAGGCGGGTGTTTTCCGCCAGCTCCCGCAGAAGAGGGGCCAGCTTGTCGGGGCCTAACGAGCAGTTGAGGCCGATTGCGTCGGCTCCCAGGCCCTCCAGGGTCCGGGCCATGGAGGCCACGGCGCATCCGGTGAAGGTGCGGCCCGTCTCCTCAAAGGACATGGTGACCAGGACCGGCAGGCGGGTGTTCTCCTTCACCGCCAGAAGGGCCGCCTTGGCCTCGTAGAGGTCCGTCATGGTCTCGATGACCGCCAGATCCGCCCCGGCTTCCTCCCCGGCCTTAGCCATTTGGGCGAAGAGATCACAGGCCTGTTCAAAGGACAGGCTGCCCATCGGTTCCAGCAGCGCCCCCAGAGGGCCGATATCCAACGCGGCCAACTGCCCCGGCCCCGCCTCGGCCTTGGCGAGGCGCACCCCGGCGGCGACGACCTCCCGGTCCGTATGGCCGGAGCCCGCCAGCTTCAGGGCGTTGGCTCCGAAGGTGTTGGCGTAGACGATTTGGCTCCCCGCGTCGAAATAGGCCCGGTGGACGGATCGGATCAGATCCGGATTGGTCAGGTTCAGCAGCTCCGGCACGCCTCCGGGGGGCAGGCCCCGCTGCTGAAGGACGGTGCCCATGGCTCCGTCCAGAAACAAGAGGCCGGAAAAGTCAATTCCCACAGTGATTTCCTCCTTTTCGCAAACAACAGGTCTCCCGCATCCGGCAGTACCCGCAGCCCCGGATTCTGGCGGGCTGGGGAGTCTCCGCCACGCCGATAACCGCCGTCACGGACTTGACCGGGTTCAACAGCGCGCTCTCCGTCACCGTCAGGCCCAGCCGCCGCCGGGCGTCCAGGGCGGCGCAGAGGTCCCCCTGGACATCCAGGGGCAGGTCCCCGTAGCCGGGGCTGAACCGGTCCGTGAGGTACAGCCCCGGCAGGCGGGCCGACAGGGCCTCCTCCGCCATGCCGCAGCCCTCCTCCACATAGGCGCTGCCGCAGGCGTCGTACAGGGCGGCCTGGGCCATGTCCCTGGCCTGCATAGCCAGGAGGGCCAGGTCNAAGCGGCTCCCCAGGGTGCAGGCCAGCAGCGCCCCNCGGCGGCAGTTTTTCAGCATNNNGGCGGCGNTGGTCCCGNTGAGGAGGACGTTTGTCCCNNNAAAACGGACTCCCTCCGGGATGAATTCCAGGTCGAACACCCGGAAGACGAAATTCGGCCGGAGGTCCGCCGTCAGCNTGTCCCAGACGGCCTCCGCCTGCCGCCGCAGCGGCTCCGGGGCCTCCGCNGCCCCCAGATACCGGAGGGCTTCCTCCCAGCCAGCGGGCAATTGCANNCGCCTCCCCTCGGATTTTCTCTTTCGGCAGATATTATAGAATCGGCGGGGNCTTCTGTCAAGAAAAGGAGCGCGGGGACGGCCNCCTTTGGACGGGCGGGGATGGGGAAATCCGAAAAAAATGCAAACNCCTGCTGACAAAATTGGTTTTGTATGGTACAATANATCAGTTAGAAGAAACTACTCCCGCGCCTTTTGGGAAACANCCNGAAAGGGGATGGCGGCATGAACGAGGATTATGCCCGTATTTTAATCGAACAGGCGATTCGTATGATGTGTCCCCCGGAAAACGGCGGGTCCGCTCCGGACGGCGCCANGGAGGACCGGGAGGCCGCCCTCGCCTTNGTGCAGTTTATGGATGAAATGCCCGGCGGCGTGCTGATCTACTGGGCCGGAGGCGGCGAGGGGATTATNTACGCCAACCGGGCCCTCCTGCGGATTTTCGGCTGCGAGAGCAAGGAGGAATTCATGGCCTGCACCGGAGGCACCTTCCGGGGGCTTGTCCATCCGGAGGACCTGGACGCGGTGGAGGAGAGCATNGCCGCCCAGATTGCCTCCAGCCAGCACGACCTGGATTACGTGGAGTACCGCATCCGCCGCAAGGACGGCGCGATCCGCTGGATTGAGGATTACGGCCACTTNGTCCATATCAACGGCGTGGGCGACGTCTTCTACGTCTTTTTGGGAGACGCTACCGAGAAGCGGGAGCGGGAACGCGCGGAACGGGCCCGCCTGCTGGACGCGCAGATAGAGCGGGAGAAGAGAATCAAGCGGATGATTGAGGANTACGACCAGGAGCGNAGTCTGGTNAACCAGAANTACCTCCGGCAGCTNCAGATGATCGAGGGCCTCAGCGTCAACTATGAGTCCATCTGCTACTTGGATCTGGACGGGGACCGGGTGGTGCCCTACCGGCTCAGCTCCCGGAACGAGGGTATGTTTTCTGGGGAGGGGCCTTACTCCTACACCCAATATATCCGGCGGTACATCAACCAGTGGGTCCACCCCGAGGACCGGGAAATGATAGAGCGGATCTCCGCCCCGGACCATATTCGGAAAACGCTGGAAAAAAACCCTACTTACTACGTCAACTACCGGATTCTGGCGGACGGCGAGTGCCTGCATCTGCAGCTGCGGCTGGTGAACATGAGCCGCCGGGNGGACGTNCTGGAGGTGGTCATGGGCTGCCGCCGGGTGGATGAGGAAATCCAGCAGCAGATGGAGCAGAAAGCCCTGCTGGCGGANGCGCTGGCNAAGGCGAATATGGCCATCAGCAGCAAAAATACCTTCCTCTCCAANATGTCCCACGATTTGCGCACGCCCCTGCACGCCATTTTCGGCTTTACCTCNCTGGCCAAGCTGAANCTGNGNAACACCGAGGAGGCTACNGACTACCTGAACCGGGTGGAGGCCGCCAGCCGCCAGATGCTGGACATGATCGACAAGGTGCTGGAAATCTCCGCCCTGGCGGACCAGCCGGAGCTGAAGGAGTCGGAATGCGCCCTGGACCAGGTGGCCGACACGGTTTACCAAAGCATCCTCCCCTTGGCCCAGGAGAAGGACGTGACCCTGGTCCTGGACTGCTCCGGCNTCCGCCACAAGGCGGTGTTTGCCGACCGGGACAGGCTGCGCCAGCTGCTGACGTATCTGACTACCAACGCCGTAACCTACAACCGGCCCGGCGGGCGGGTGGATCTCTCCGTGGACGAGGTGGAGGATCTGCCCAACCATTACGCCATGTACCGCTTCACCGTGAAGGACACCGGAGTGGGCATGAGCCCGGAGTTTGTGAGCCACATTTTCGAGCCNTTCAGCCGGGAGCGGAATTCCACCCNCAGCGGCGTACACGGCCTGGGCCTGGGGCTGACCNTTGNGANGANCATCCTGGACNTGNTGGGCGGCAGCATCACCATTGACAGCGCCGTGGANCAGGGCAGCACCTTTACCGCCACGCTGACTCTGCGGTATCAGCCCGAGGCGGAGCCTCCCCGGCGGGCNGCGGAGAAAAAGGGCGGCGGCAAGCGGATTCTTCTGGCGGAGGACAACGAGATCAACCGGGAGATCGAGGTGGAGCTTCTGGAGCGGATGGGCTTTANCATCGAGNCGGTGGAAAACGGCAAGAAGGTTCTGGAACGGCTGGAAGCCGTGGGANCCGGCGTGTTCGACCTGGTNCTGATGGATTTNCAGATGCCGGTGATGGACGGCTGGGAGGCGGCGGAGACCATNCGGGCTCTGCCGGACCCGGGNCTGTCGAAGATTCCCATTGTGGCCCTGTCGGCAAACGTTCTGGAGAGCGACCAGCAGCGGTCCAAGGAGTGCGGCATAGACGCGCACCTGCTGAAGCCCATGGATTTGTCCCTGCTGTTGAGGACCATCCGGGAGATCACGGAGAAGCCCCGGGATTTCTGAGGGGGATGGCCTGACCGGGAGGCGGGCTCCGCATGGTTCTCCTTTTGTCTGAGTCGTTTCTTAACGGAAAGCCCCGGCCCAACTGGGCCGGGGGGTTATAAGGAAGTATTTTTATCTGGAAGAAGTGGCGTAGTCGAGAGGCTACGCCGCTTCTTTCTTGGCCTGGGGCGTGGGGAGCATACCAATGAAGTTATACACAATATCAATCTGCTGGGTACGGTGGCCGCTGGACTTATCCGGGGCGTGTACGTTGATACGCTCTATAAACTCATTGACAAGAGCCGGGGTCAGCGTGTCAATTTCGTTGTACTTCTTCACCAGCGCGATAAACTGCGCCACGTTCACGGCCTGGGCCTGTCCCTTGTCCAATTCAGCGTGGAGGACTTTGGCCTTTTCGGATAACGTGCGCTGTTCGTCCTCGTAGGACTTGGACAGCTTGGAAAACCGCTCGTCCGAAAGTTTGCCGCTGATATTGTCCTCATAGATACGCTGGAAAAGCACGTCTAAATCCGATATACGCCGCTCGGCCTGGGCCAGCTCCCGCCGCTTCTGCGATACTTCCCGCTTCTGGTCTGCCATGCTCTTATCCATCACGGCTTGGACAAACTCGGCTTCGTGGGCCTGGACATATTGCACAGTCTGCCGCAGATGTTCCAGGACTATATCAGACAGCACAACCTCCCGGATGAAGTGCGCCGAACAGGTGCCCGTATTGCTCTTGTAGTTGGCACAGCGGAAATGGTTCTGCCTGTCCTCAAAGCTGGCGGTGGTACAATAATGGAGCTTCGCGCCGCAGTCAGCACAGTATACCCGCCCGGAAAACATACTTTGCTTTCCCGTCTTAGTAGGGCGGCGCTTGTTCTTCCGCAACTCCTGTACCCGTTCCCAGGAGTACCATAGTTAAAGAAGTTAATCAATCTTGCCGACAAAGCGGTAAATGATTTCAATTTCTCGGCTTTTGTTGCCGTCTGCGTCTTTGGTGGCCTCATGGACAAGGATTTTTTCAATCAGGGTATTCAGCATTTCGGCGGTCAGTTCGGAAGGGCTGGAAAACTGCTTGACCAAATCCACCCACTTGTTTATGCCGTTCTCCTGCTCCTTGGTGCTGGCAAGCTGGGTGGTCAACGCCTCAATCTTCTGCTCAAGTTCGCCCTGCTCCTGCTCGTATTTCTGCGTCAGCATGGTAAACGTGCGCTCGTTGATTTTCTCGTTTACCCTGTCCTCGTAAAGTTTGGCTATCAGGCTATCCAACTCGTGCAACCGCTTGTCTGCCCGTTTCTTTTCCTGTGTGGCCCGTTTCATAGCGGCGGCCTGCTCTGTGACGCTGGACTTGGAAAGCCGCTCTATTATGGCTTGCTCGTCCTGGTGTACGGCTCCTATCCAATACTGCAACCGGGAGAGGACGAAACTATAAAGCACGTCATAGCGGATGTAATGCGCGGTACATTGATGTAGACCTTGGCTGTACTTGCTACAATGATAATATTTGTACGGCGTTTTAGTTCGCCGATTCGTAGCACATGACAGCGACCATCCACAATCAGCACACTTGACCAGCCCGGCGAAAATCTGCGTTGTACCGTCCTTCTGTGTCCTGCGGCGGCTGGCTATATGTTTCTGTACCCGGTCAAAGTCTGCCTTGCTTATGATAGCCTCGTGGGTGCCTTCCACCGTCCACCATTCTTCCTTGGGCTTGTGGATTCTTTTCTTGCTCTTGTACGATACATTATGAAGCCTTGCTTTACCTGTTTGATGGGCGTCCTACCCTCCTTGCGCCGCCCTGCGCTTGCGTTCTTCTCTGTTTTGGGTCAAAAAACAGAACTAACATCACAAAACCCGCACTTTTGAGGGCTTTCTGAGTTTAGTTCTATATTAACACATCCATCTTTTACGATAATGGTATGTACCTGTCCGCGCTCCACCAACTCCATTAACTCGGTGAAGCCGGGGCGGTCAAAATTGGTTCCTGTGTAGCCATCGTCTGAAAAGAAGAACACGTTATTTAGGCCCTGTTCCTTGCAGTATTTCAGAAGGAAATCCCGCTGATTGAGAATGGAGCCGCTATCACCCTCTTGTTCGTCCTCCTGGGAGAGCCGGGTATAACAAGCGTTGATTTTGCTACCGTCAGAGGGGAGCACACCGGGAACAAACGTATTTGTATATCTGTCGAACTGCCACATAATCTATAGCCTCCTTAATAGTGACAGCCGAACCCTATAGTTAGATTATACCATAGAATCCGGCTGTTTACAAGGATATTTGCCGTTTTTTAAAACTTTTTCAGCGTCTTTTAGTATCAGACGTTGCATTTTCTGTACCGCTGTTTCTGTGGCGTTTTTGGAATATTCCGAGGTCACTATATAGGTTGTTCCCCCGATTTTTCGTGTTATGGTTGGGCCGTTTAAGTCACTTCCTGCCATAATATCACCCCTCTATAACGTAGCCGGTCGAGATAGATCGCTGGCGCTTCGCCATACCATGCGGCAAGGCCGTCAATGCCATAGTTTATCAATTCCGCATTAATAAATTGATTGATAAGCTGCTGTAAGATTTTTTCGTCCTGTCCCGGCGCATTTTTCATATTGTGTGTTCCTCTGCATACACGTATGACCATGAGTGGTCGGTCGTAACTCTGGATGGCGTTGTGTGGCATATTGATGTTACAAATGGTCGTTTCTGCTGGACACCTGAGGATATGCAGAGATACCAGGATGCGAAGGAGCGTCTGAGATACGCCAGTTCGGAGGCTGAGTGCGAAGCCATTCTTGATGAGATGAACGCAATCTCTGAGAAGTACTACGCAATAATGCGTGGTGAGGCTTAAGTCAGTAGTTCATACCTTGTGATGTTTCAATAGTTCGAGTGTAGATGTGGTGTGGAGGGCTTCAGGCGATATGCTTGAGGCCCTCCGCCTTTTCGTGACTTATGTGGTGATTGTAAGACGTATCCAACAGGGCCTAATATATATACTTGATGCTACAAAGTAGCAGAAAGGGTGTATACGTATGAAGAGAAGTAAGTTGCTGTTGGTGTCGGGCATAATTGGGGCGCTTTATGTCATCTATCTGATTTCTTATTTCGGCGATGCTGTTGGGTCATCTGAGGGCATGGAGGCGGTCAGTGCTGGTATTGCGACCGTGTTAGTTATGCCACATGCTGTGCTTGTTGGCATTGCTGTTATCTTTAACTGGGTTGGTTTTGCGTTGAGTGCCCGGTGGGGTGCGTTGACTGCTGGCATTTTGTATGCGGTGTCGATGCTTTTAATGCCTATATATTTCCCGTTTGTGCTGATTGAGATGATTTTGTGCTTTGTTGCCTTCTCGAAGATGAAGAAGGCTTCGGAACAGCCCAATAAGCAGGATGCTTTTGAGTACGACAAGACAAATCATCCTCAGTGGTGATTAGCAGTTATTGTGCTTGTTATAGGTCGGAGGGTTTCAGGCGATATGCTTGAGGCCCTCCGCCTTTTTGTTTGTGTAGTTTTGTCCGTCAGCATCTAACTGTTGAGCTGATGTATTTTTGGTGGCTGTTGTGGGTTCGGTGGCCT
>JAAVHG010000131.1 GCA_014799855.1 Oscillibacter sp. | reverse complement strand
CTGGGCAGCTTGCAGTAGTACTCCACCGGGATGGCGGTCTCCTCGTCCCGGTACAGGCCGATATGGCCCACCCGGGCGCTGGGGACCATCCGCAGCACGCCGTCCACCAGTCCCAGGCCAGCCCGGAGAATGGGCACCACGGCGAACTTTTTGCCCTTCAGGGTGGGGGCGGTGGTTTTGCAGAGGGGAGTCTCCACCTCGCGGGTGGTCAGAGGCAGATCGCGGGTCGCCTCATAGGTGATCAGCATGCCGATTTCGGAGACAAGCTCCCGGAAATCCTTGACGCTGGTGTTCTTGTCCCGCAGAATCGTCATCTTGTGGGCTACCAGGGGATGGTCCATCACATGTACTTGGCCGCTCATATCCGTTCTCCTTTATCTATTATAAAGTTATCCCTTAAGGGCGTTTTGCTGCCGCAGGCGTTCGGCCTGGGGCGGGCGGAGGTAGACGGGGGCAAGGTCCTGGGCGGAGACCAGTTTCCCGGCGGAGGCCAGCTCCCCGGCCTCCAAAGCCACCGACATGGCGTTCTGCATCACCAGATGGGGCGGCGCCAGACGGCAGGAAACGCCGGAGGCTGTCAGGGACTCCTGGCAGAGGCGGCCGCCGTCGCCCACTACAATTTTGGGCCGCTGGTCCGCCCACAGCTCCTCCGCCAGCTCGTCCAGCCCAATGGCCCGGTCCGGGGTGAGCCGGGTGAGGCGGCCCTCCTCCGACTCAAAGAGGGCGTTATAAATCTGATTTCGCCGGGCGTCCATGGCGCAGACCACCAGTCCCTCCCAGAAGGACACGTTCCGGGCCATGGCCGCAAGAGTGGAGACCCCCACGGCGGGGATATCCGCCCCGAAGGCCAGTCCCTTGGCGGCGGACACGCCGATGCGGATACCAGTGAAGGAGCCGGGGCCTACCGCCGCCGCTACCGCGCCTATGTCCGCCATGGAGAGATCGGTATTGCGGAACAGATGCTCCACAATGGGCATCAGGGTCCGGCTGTGGGTAAGGCCCGTGTCCTGATAGCCGGAGGCCAGCACCCGCCCGTCCTCCGTAATGGCGGCGGAAACCGCCTTGGCGGAGGTCTCCAAAGCCAATATTTTCATGTGAGATCCACTCCTTCCACGGTGATGACCCGCCAGCCGTCCTCCTCCGGATGGCGGCTGATGGTGACCCGGACGGAGCGGCCGGGCAGGGCCTCCTGGACCCTCTCGCTCCACTCCACCACGCAGATCCCATTCTCCTCACTGTCCAGATAATCCTCAAAGCCGACGTCCCAGAGGTCGCCGGGGCCGCTCAGGCGGTAGACGTCAAAGTGGAAGACGGGGACCCGCCCGCCCCGGTACTCGTTGACAATGGCGAAGGTGGGGCTGGTGACCCGGCCCGTATAGCCCATCCCCCGGGCGAGGCCCCGGGTAAAGGCGGTTTTCCCCATGCCCAGGCCACCCCGGTAGGCCACCACCGCGCCGGGGGAGAGGCGCTGGGCCAGACGCTCCCCCAGGGCCTCCGTCTCCGCCTCGCTGCGGGTGAGAAATTCCATAAGGGGCCTCCTTTCCCTGCGGACAGGTGATTTTTTCCCAGTATAGCACCTTTTTTCCCAATTGTACAGAGATTTGACCGGACGCGGGAAATCGCGGCTGTCCGGCCCAGGATTGTGTTTACACTTCTGTCGATTTGTGTTATACTGATATAGTTAGAGATATACGCCCGTCAGGAAAGGAATCCCGCCATGCGCCAACGGCTGAAAAGCATACTGTCCGACTTCCTCCAACAGGCCGACCTGGTTCTGCTGGGTCTCTGCTGCGCCGCCACGCTGTTCGGCATGGCCCTGATTGCCAGCGCCACCCAGTATTTAGGCCCCCGCATGGTGCTGCGGTATGTGGGGGTTCAGGGGGCCGCTTTGGTGATGGGGGTATGCGCCTACATCTTCGTGTCCGTGCTGGATTTGGACGCGGTGATGAAGCGCTGGAAGTGGCTGCTGGTCTTTAATATCGTCTTGATCGGCCTGCTGCTGACCCCTCTGGGCATCGGACGGCAGAGCACCGGAAACCAGGCTTGGCTGCGGATTCCCAAAATACCTTTCCAGATCGGCCCCGCGGAGGTGGTGAAGATCACCTTTGCCCTGCTGATGGCCAAGCAGCTGGAATGGCTCCGGTCGGAGAAGAACGATTTGAAATCCTTCCCCGCCGCCCTCTTCGCCGCCGGCCACGCCCTGGCGCTGATTGGGTATTACATTTTGATTTCCGGGGATATGGGCAACGCCCTGACCTTCTTTTTTATGTTCCTCTTCATGGCCTTCGCGGCGGGCTTCGCCCTGCGGTGGTTCCTTCTGCTGGGGACGGGAGCCGTCGCCGGGGGGGCACTGGTATGGGCTTTGGAGCTTCTGCCGTCCTATATTCAGGGCCGCATCCGGGTGCTGTTTGACCACACCTATGACCCCCGGGGGGTCGCGTGGCAGCAGAACCGGAGCCTGCTGGCCATCGGCTCCGGCGGCGTATGGGGCCAGGGGTATATGAGCGGCACCCAGACCCAGAGCTCCGACAGCTTCAACCTGCCGGCCCGGAGGACGGACCTGATTTTCTCCGTCTGCGGCGAGGAGCTGGGNATGATCGGNTGTCTGGCGGTGATTGTGCTGCTGGCGGCNATCATTTTCCGGGTGCTGGTGGTGGCCAAGCAGGCGGAGACTCCCTTTAACTGCTATGTCTGCGTGGGCATCGCCTCCATGCTGATTTACCAGACTGTGATCAACATCGGCATGTGCCTNTTNGTCATGCCGGTNATCGGCGTCACCCTGCCNTTTTTCAGCTACGGCGGGTCCTCNATNGTGACGCTCTTCACCGCCATGGGGGTGGTCTCCGGCATCAAAATGCGGACGGCCCTCCTGGACCGGCGGAACCGCTACCGAAGGTGAGGGGAGAACCGCCCCTACTCCGCGCCTGCCGCGGTACAGGGCGGGCGGGGATGACGCCGCCTGTNCCGNTAACGTGAAAAAAGCCGCCNNANGGCGGCTTTTTTTGCGNGAATCAGCGGCCCTTGTGCTTGTTCCGCCGCTTTTCCCTGTGCAGGGCATATTGGCGCTCCCGCTCCGCNTCCCGGTTTTCCCTGGCGCGGCGGCGGNGCTCCGCCTTTCCCTGCTCCCNTTGAAGACTGAGGGCTCTCTGNGCCTTTGTTCCGGCGGTTTCCAGAGCCTCCANGCGGCGCTTGATCTGCCNCTGCCGCCGCTTGGGGTTGGCTGCCTGGGCNGGGGGGCCCTCCCCCTCCACGGAGGGGCTGAAGGCCAGACGGCCGTAATTTGCCAGCAGGTATTCGTACACCTGGCAGTCCTTCGGCTCCGGGCCGAAGACGATTCTGCACGCCTCCCAGGTATTTCCGTCTCCCCGCTGAAAGAGGCCCACCCAGAAGGGGTCCTCAAAATATACGGTCAGGCTGGCGTATCCGGTTTCCATCGGGATTTTCCTCCTTAAACTAAGATCTCCGGAGAAGGGACGACCAAGGAGGAAGGTTACTGATATCCGCCGTTTGTCTGCCAGCGGATACGCCCGGACTACCCGACCGGGCCGTGTTTTTATCTCCGCTGNAAACAGCATACCGGATTTCTCCGCCGCCGTCAAGACGGCAAAAGCCCAAAGGCCTGCATAATTTCCCGGAATGGGAAAACACTACTCCCGTACCAATTTGTATAGGAGGATGAGTTCAGTTGAAAAACNTTTCGATGAAAACCGCCGCTCTGGTTCTGACGGCGGCTCTGGTTCTCAGCGGCAGCGCCTCGGCGCTCTTTGGCCGGAAGCCGGCGGAGGCGGAGCCCGGCGCGCCCACTGTCCANGACTTGACCCTCAAGACCTATCANAGCGTNCCCNTCCAGGAAATGTTCCAGGGAGAAGGGGAAGGGGATNTGACCTTCGCCCTGGCGGAGATGCCCAAGAAGGGCGTGGTGGTGATTGAGGGCGGCGGCTTTACCTACGCNCCGGAGGAGGGCGTCACCGGCGGCGACCGCTTCACCTACACCGCCACCGACAGCGCGGGCCGGACCTCTCTTCCCGCCACGGTGAAGGTGGAGATTGTGAAAACCAAGTCCGGCGTCCGCTACGGCGACACGGCGGGCTGTCCCGCCGCCATGGCGGCCCAGGAGCTGGCGGAGGCGGGGATCTTCACCGGCGCGAGAATCGGGGACAACTACTATTTTGAGCCGGACCGGCCNGTGTCCCGGACNGAGTTTCTGGCCATGGTGATGGAGACNGCCGGACGTGAGGTGACGGCGGTGACCATGACCGGCTTCTGCGACGACGACNCTATCCCCACCTGGGCCAAGGCCTACGCNGCCGCCGGCGTGGCGGANGGCATCATNCAGGGCAGCGCCACCGCCATGGGCGCGGCCTTCCGGGGNGAGGAGACCATCACCTTCAGCCAGGCGGCCACGGTGCTGGACCGGGTGCTGGATCTGGGNAATGTGGACCTGGACGTGTGGTACGCGGACCGGGAGGAGNTTCCNTCCTGGGCGGCCCAGGCGGTGGGCAACATGGAGGCCGTCAGCGTGCTGGCGGCGGGGAGCTTTGGCAGCTCCACCATGGAGGCCCCGGTGACCCGGGCGGACGCGGCGCTGATGCTCTCCGCGGCGCGGACCCTCTTGGAGGGCGAGGAGAAGCCCGCCGGGTTCTTTGGCTGGCTGAAATGAGAAAAGCCCCCTCGAAAGAGGGGGCTTCCGCTTGTCGAAAGGACTTTTTTGACAAGCGGTTGTAAGTTTTTCTGCCCTTGAAAGGTGCAGAAAATTTATGATGGAAAACGAGAGGAGCCCTTCCTGGGTTCCTCTCGTAACTCTCTTCCTTCCCGGCGAAGAAGTTTTTCTGGTTTTTCAACGGGCTGAAACCCTCTCGAAAGACAATGTTATTAAGATAAGACTATTTTCCAAACATTGGCGCGTCAAAATGTTGTTGGATTTCTAACAGTAAGGCAAAATTCAAAACACGTTTTGCTCCATTATTTGGTAAACTTCTTAACTTAATGACATTGCCTCGAAAGAGGTTTTTTCTTACCCTTGCGGGCGGAGGTTTGGCGCTTGATAATGCCAGTTCCGCTGTCAGCGCCAGTACGCTCTCCGCTTTTTGTCAGCTTTTAACGGAGTACAGGATGTCCTGGGCGATGGGGGTGTAGAAGAGGCGCTCCACCTCTTCTCTCCGGCGGGTCTGGCCTAGAATCCACATCAGCTTGGCTACCACCGCCTCCGTGGTCATGTCGTAGGCCTCCAGAACCCGGAGGTCGTGCTTCAACGCGTGGCCCACGTGGTACACGCCTACGTCGCTGCCCTCGTTTTCCACCTGAGTGGTGAGGACGATGATCTTTCCCAGCCCCATCGCGTCCCGGAGGCAGTCGTAAAAGCCGCCCTCCTCCGGAAGGCCTCCCACGCCGAAGCTCTCAATAATCAGCGCGTCGTTCCGCTCCAGGAGGAAATCCGCTGTATCCCGGCCCATGCCGGGAACCAGCTTCAACAGGGCTACCCTGGGATTCAATTCGTCGTAAAACGCCGGCTGGTCCCGGT
>JAAVHG010000130.1 GCA_014799855.1 Oscillibacter sp. | reverse complement strand
GATTGGATACCGTTCTTTTGCGGATTGCGGACTCACCAGCATTGTTGTCCCCAAAGGCTGTAAACTGACAGAAAAGTCCGCGTTCTCCAAGTGTCCAGACCTGACGTCCGTTATTCTTGAGAATGGATTAACCTATATTCCTGAATCCACCTTTGCAGAATGCGAGAAACTGCAATGGGTGGCCATCCCCAGTTCGGTAACGCATATTGAGTATAGGGCTTTTGATAAGGATGCCGCCTTGAAGCACATCTATTTCGCTGGAACGGCGGAACAGTGGGAGGCCATGGGCTATCTGACGTCAACCGACCCATCCGACAACGGCAGAGATATTTTTGAAAAAGCCGCTGTCCATGTCAACGCCACCGGACCGGCTGCTTCCGGTCAGGATTACAATCCCAACAAAAAGCCCACTTACTCGATTACCTTCCACACAAACGGCGGCTATGTACTTATCGGCGAAAAACCGGTTAATTCTGCGGTGGTAGAAAAGAAAACCGGAATTGATGGCAGAGTTCCCACTCCTCCCACGCCCACCAAGGCGATGAATCAACTTACGGGTTGGTACGATCCCGCAAGCGGGACTATCAAGGTCGAAGATTTTCGCACTCACGTCTTTAAGGCGGATACTACTGTCTACGCGCAATGGGAAGAGAGCGCTTCTCCCGTTGACCCGGGCGACAAGGACGATCCGAACAAGGGCGACAGCGGCGACGATAAAAAGGACGACAACAACACCTCGAATCCTTCCACCCCAACGACCCCCTCTACTCCTACTACGCCTACGACTCCTGGCGGGACTACTACCACCCCCGGCGGCAATACCAGCACTGCCACAACTTACCGGGTCTACATCCTGGACACGTCCCACGGCAGTATCTCCACCAGCCTCAGGTGGGCCGAGGAGGGCGAGCGCGTCACCATCCGCGCCTACCCCAGCTCCGATTATGAGCTGGACAGCATCTGGGTTACTGACCGCTACGGCTGGGATATCTCCCTGGACTACGAGGGCGACAACCGCTACACCTTCCGTATGCCAGACTGCTGGGTGGAGGTGGAGGCCAGTTTCTCCTATGTGAACTCCAACGTCACCGCGGTCACCCCCGTAGACCCCACGCCCCAGACCACCATCCATATCCCCACCATCAGCACTTACACCCAAATCTTCTACGACGTGCCCACCACCCACTGGGCCGCCGGGGAAATCGCCTGGGTCAACCAAAACGGCTATATGAACGGCGTAAACTCCGGCTCCTTTAATCCCAACGGCCAGGTTACCTACCAGCAGCTGTGGCTGATTCTGGCCCGGATGCTGGGCAGCGCGTCTACCAATATGTCCGAGTCCAACCAGTGGGCCGTGCGGATGGGCATCGCCGAGTCCGGCATTCCCTCCGCCCCCGTCACCCGGCAGAAGATGGTCGCGGCTCTCCGCCGCTCTGCCCTGCTGATGGGCAAAAACATCCAGGGCAGCGACTGCCTCCGGTCCTTCCCCGACAATGCGCTGGTTTCCGGCGTGAACCGGGACGCCATGGACTGGGCAGTGACCAAGGGCATCATCAGCGGCACCGGAACCGGCCGCCTGGACCCCAACGGCACCATCACCAGGGCCCAGTTCGCCGTGATGCTGTACCGCTTCTCCTGCATCCAGTGAGTCCCGGAAGGGGTCTTAACGGCTTTACATACCGCAACAAATGACTTAAGGGACACTTCGTAAGGAAGTGTCCCTTAAGTCATTTATTAAGACAGTCGAATATGATAGAATTGCAGGGAAACGCAACAGATCAAAGGATAAATGTGATCCTTTAAAAAGTTCTTGTATGCGTCGAGCGGAAGCATAGAAATATGCGCAATTTTCCGTAATATCAACAGATTGAGCGCAAATGTTAAGATACGTTGATAGAAAAAGCACCCAAACAATTTAGAGCCTATCCACAAATTAGCGATGAACCGGGATAAGCTTGCGCCAGACAATAATGGCGCAAGCAAAATAGATCAGAGCAAGATAGTTATGCACCTTCTTCTTAAATCTAACGAGCAACTTGCGGAAACGGTTGAAAAAAGAGTGAGCGACTTCAACCACCCAGCGTCTGGCCTGGAAGGCAGGGTTGCGCTCTATTTCTTTGCGCTCCTCACCTCTGGGACGAATATGGGCGGTATATTGACGTGCCTCAATGGACTGGGCACTGCATGTATAGCCAGCATCCAAGCAGAGATTTTGCGGATGCCCCTCACAGACTGTTGGACGAGAAATAGCGATTTTATACTCGATTGCTGTGTATTTGGTATTCTTTGCGGTATGCTTTGTTGAACATGACCTCNACTTTTCTTTNGATATGGATATATTGGGAAAACCGGTTATATTTGCGGAATTTTTGCTTGCGACCACTGCCGTTATAGTGATTTGGGTTCGGAAACTGGGAAAAAGGACNATGGTATAAAGGGATAATAAGTTTGAGGGCNNCGATATTGATANGCGGCGGAGGAGGACAGAGAGCGGCGTCAATGCCATCCAGTTAAGCNCAGGGAGACTTCTTGTGGGGCCTGGTCCCCAGTCAGGCTGTCCCCCAATTTTAGAGGNCGGCCTGGTCAGGGGACCAGGCNCCACANGATGCTNTTTTACNGAANAAGATTGNTTAACGGAATGGCATGGNAAGNCGGCAGNGGCAANCGCCCTTTCGCTATCATTACCCAACCCTTAACGGTTTATCAAGCCTCAAACCCTCTACCGCTTGGCCCCCGGCCGGCACAGCATCGCCATGGCCGCGCCAAAGACCACCGCCGCGGTAACGCCGCCCGCCGCCGCCGTCAGCCCGCCGGTGAAGACCCCCAGCCAGCCCTTTTCGCCGATGGCCTTCCGCACGCCCTTGGCCAGCAGATGGCCGAAGCCCGTCAGGGGCACCGTGGCCCCGGCCCCGGCCCAGTCCACCAGGGGCTGGTACAGCCCCAAGGCGCTGAGCAGCACCCCCACCACCACGTAGCCGGTGAGAATCCGGGCGGGGGTCAGCTGGGTCTTGTCGATAAACACCTGTCCCACGGCGCACAGAACGCCGCCGCAGAGAAACGCGTACACATAATCCATAGTGAATACCTCCGATTATTGACGGTCAGCGCTCCATGGAGAGGCAGACCACATGGCAGATCCCCGGCACCGACTCCCCCTGAAAGGAGGAGGTGGGGGACAGCAGGGCTCCGGTGGGGGCAAAGAGGATTTTCTTCCAGGTCCCGCGGCGCATCTCCGTCAGAAGATACCCGTTCAGCACCGAGGCGGCGCAGCCGCAGCCGGAGCCGCCAGCGTGCATGTCCTGGGCCTTCCGGTCATAGAGCAGAAGGCCGCAGTCCTCGAAATGCTTTCCCATATCGATCCCGTCCTTCATGAAAAAGTCCCGGACGATGCCGTGGCCCAGCTCGCCCAGGTCCCCGGTGATCACCAGGTCGAAGTCCTGGGGCCGGGTCCCCGTGTCCCGGAAGAAGGCGGACAGGGCGTCGTAAGCGGCCGGGGCCATGGCCGCGCCCATGTTGTTGGCGTCCTTGACCCCCTTGTCCACGATTTTCCCGCAGGTGACGTGGGTGACAAAGGGACCGGGGCCGTCGTCGGCCAGGATGGTGCATCCGGCGGCGGTGGCGGTCCACTGGGCGGTGGGAGTCCGCTGGCTGCCGTAGGGCACCGGCATACGGTACTGCCGCTCGGCGGTGCAGAAGTGGGAGGAGGTGACGGCGGCGCACTTGGCGGCAAAGCCTCCGTCGATGGTCATGGCGGCCAGGGACAGGCTCTCGCCCATGGTGGAGCATGCGCCGTACAGGCCGTAAAAGGGGATGTTGAAGTCCCGGAGGCCGAAGGAGGAGCCGATGCACTGGTTCAGCAGGTCCCCGGCGAAGATATAGTCCAGGTCCTTGGGCTTCAGCCGGGCCTGGTCCAACGCCCGCTGGACCACCCGTGTCTGCATGGTGGACTCCGCCTTCTCCCAGGTTTTTTCGCCGAAGAAGGAGTCCTCCTGCCACTCGTCAAAATAGGTTCCCAAGGGGCCCTGGCCCTCGAATTTTCCGCCGATATTGGCGAAGGAGAGGACGGAGGGCGGGTTTTTCAAGGCCACCGTCCGCTGTCCCACACGCTTTTCGTTCATGGAAAGCCACCTCGTTTGATGGATTTTCCACTAGGGTGCCCCACGGAGCGGAAATTATCAATTATTTCGCAAAGAATGGGCAGATGTGCTTTTGCGAAGCGCATCTGCCCATTCTGTCATTTTACGTATAGGACCGCTCCACGGTAATCACGGCGTAGTAATTGCCGTCCAGGGTCCGCACGGCGGTTTTGATCTTCTCCTCCACCTCCTGGTCCGTCAGGCGGAAGTGGTAGGGGACCACCACGTCGAAAATAACGTTGGTGTGGGACGGACCCGTCACCATGCGGAAATCGTGGATGGAGATCTCGTCGTCGATGCAGTGGATCAGGGTCTTCACCCGGCGGCGGGTATCCGCCGTCACCGCGTTATTGGTATCCACCGGGTCCATGTGGATCACCGCCTCGCAGCCCAGGACCTCCCGCAGTTCCCGTTCGATGTTGTCAATCTCGTCGTGGAGGCTCAGCACGTCCTCCGAGGCGGGCACCTCCGCGTGGAGGGAGATCATCAGGCGGCCGGGGCCGTAGTCGTGGACAATCAGGTCGTGGAGGCCCATAATGCCCGGATGGGCCAGCACCAGATCCCGGATCTGCTTCACAAATTCCGGCGTGGGCGGAGCCCCCAGAAGAGGGTCCAGGGTCTCCTTGGCCGCCACAATCCCGGAGCGGAGGATGAACAGGGCCACCAGCAGGCCGCACCAGCCGTCCACAGCGAAATCCGTGAACTGCCCCGCCGCCGTGGCAAGCAGAACCACCAGGGTGGACAGGGCGTCGCTGAGGGAGTCGATGGCCGTGGCCTCCATGGCGGGGGAGTGGAGCCGCTTTCCCAGCCGGCGGTTGTAACAGGCCATGTACAGCTTCACGGCGATGGAGGCGCAGAGGATCACGGTCACCAGGGGACTGGCCTCCACGGTTTCCGGATGGAAAATTTTAGACGTTGAGGCCTGCAAAAGCTCGAAGCCCATCAGCAGAATCAGCACCGCCACCGCCAGGCCCGACAGGTACTCAAACCGCCCGTGGCCGAAGGGGTGCCCCGCGTCCGGCCTCCGCCCCGCCAGGTAGAACCCCAGCAGGGTCACAAAGGAGCTTCCCGCGTCGGATAGGTTGTTGAAGGCGTCGGCGGTGACGGCGATGGAGCCGGAGAGGAGTCCGGCGAAAAATTTTCCGGCAAAAAGCAGGATGTTCAGCCCCACGCCCACGGCGCCGCAGAGGATGCCGTAGGCCTTTCGGGTATCCGCCTCGCCGCCGTCCCTGGGGACGAACAGACGGGCCAGAAGAGCAATCATGGCCCCGCCTCCTTCCCATCATAAAATATGAAAACAGGTAAAATCACCGCTTTTTCCCAGGGATCACCAGCCGAAGGTGACAGCACAGATCGTCCAGATCCCGGTCCGTGGCGGCGGGAATCCGCAGCTTGGCCCCGCAGTCCCGGCAGATGAGGTCCACNGCNGAGCGGCGGATCTCCATGCCATAGCGGCCGCTGCCGCAGGCGCAGGTGATGCCCCGGTCCCGGGCGGCGATTTCCTTCAGCTCGGAGAGAACCTCGTACATGATCACGCTGTCCAAAAAGGCCTCCTGGCCCTCCTGGGACTGGCGCTTTTCCTTCTCCGCCAGAACCGCCAGCTCCCCCAAATGCTTTTCCACCACGCCCTCCGGGCCGATGAAGCAGCAAAACTGCTTGGTCTTCGCGCAGCCCAGAGCGGTGGAGCCCCGCAGAACCCGGTCCGGCGGACATACGGCGCTGTGAGTCTCCCCGCAGAGGCCGCAGGGAACCTCCAGGCGGTAGGTGCCGCCGTCAAAATCCACCCGCAGGGCGCTTTCGCCGCAGGGGCACTCNATCACGCCGTTGGAGGCCTCCAGGGCGAAGACCGACCGGGCGGCCATCACCGTTTTGCCGCACTTGGGGCAGAGATAGCCAAAGGTACGCATATCCTCCATGAGTTCCACCTCGTTTGTGTGAATTCCTCACATCATACCATAACAGGGCGGGGTATACAAGGATTTTTTGTCCAAATGTCAAGACTTGACAACGCTGGAAATAACCGCTAGTATATTTTTACCAATACACCGCTCAACCGGAAAAGAGGCGCTGAACCATGCAAAAAATACCCAGGCATGTCCTTGTCTCCGCGGGCATTTTCGTCATACTCCTGCCGCTGTTTTCCGTCGCGGCCCTCCTCTTTTTCGGGAAGGGAGACCTGTCCGCCGGCCGGACGGAAAACCGGATTATTTTCGGCGCTACCTATATGACCATGAACAACCCCTATTACCAGGTGCTGGACGACCAGCTCCGGGCGGATATCGAGGCCCGGGGGGACGTGCTCCTCACCCGGGACGCCGCCATGGACCAGGAGCGGCAGAACCGGGAGATTCAGGACCTGCTGGACGCCGGAGTCCAGGTGATTTTCCTGACGCCGGTGGAGTGGGACACCGCCAAGGCGGGGATGGAGGCCGCGGCGGCGGCGGGCGTGCCCGTCGTCGTGGTGGACGCTCCGGTACAGGACGCGGAATTGGCGGCCTGCTCCGTCCTTTCGGACAACTATCAGGCGGGGGTTCTCTGCGGGGAGCATCTGCTCTCCCAGCGGGATTCCGCCAACATCATTCTGTTGGAGCATATCTCCGCCCGGTCCGGCGCGGAGCGCATTCGGGGCTTTATGGACGCCATTCAGGGCCACGAGGGCTTTGTGGTGCTGGCCTCCGGCGAATCCGACGGCCAGATCGAAAACGCCATGCCGGTGATGGAGGAGCTGCTGCGGCAGACTCCGGAGGCGGACACGGTGATGGCCCTCAACGACCCCAGCGTGTTCGGCGCGCTGGCGGCCATTCAGGGGGCGGGGCTGTCCGACCGCTTTCTGGTCTACAGCGTGGACGGTTCTCCCGAGGGCAAGGCCTTGGTGCAGGACGGCCTTCTGACGGCCACCTGCGCCCAGTTTCCCTATAAAATCGCGGAAGAGGCCGTCCGGCAGGGCTATCTGGCCCTGGAAGGCAAATGCGAGCAGCGGGAGATCGTGATTCCCGTGGAGCTGCTGACAGAGAAAAACGTGGGACGCTACGGAACGGACGGGTGGCAGTGATGGGAAACGAACGGGAATTGAGGGATATTCTGGCGCTGATGCTGGCGCTGAACGCGGCGATTATCCTTTTCTACTCCATGATATGCCTGGTAACGCCCTTTCGGGTCTGCAATTCCTTCGCGGCCTACGCCTTCTTCTCCAATCTGGGCCGGCTTCCGCCGGAGCCATGGCGGATGCCGCTGCGGGCCGCGGGGCTGTATCTGCTGCTGTGCGCGCTGATTCTGGGCAAGGCCCGCTGGCAGGTGGACCGCTTTTCCTTCCGTCTGGCCATCTGCGTGGCGGAAATTCTGCTGTGCGTCGCCGCCGCCGGGGTGCTGGATTTTTACTACAGCGGCGTGGCCCTGCTGGTGCTGGCGGATCTGGTGCATTATGTGCGGAACAACCGGGCACAGCTGTGCTTTATGGCGGTTCTCATCGTCGTTTTCGCCTTTGCCCGCTATGAGATTATGACGCTGTTCACCAGCCGGATTCCCTTCAGCGCGTACCTGGGGTATTACAGCCAGCCCATCCGCAGCTTCTTCACCGGCGTGGAGAGCGTGATGGTCTCCCTGAATACCCTGCTGTTTGTGTGGTATATGATTCTGCTGTTTACCGGGCAGCGGCGGGAAAATCTCCGCATCCAGCGGCTGAACCGCCAGCTGCACGACGCCAACGACCAGCTGCGGGACTACGCCGTCAAGCTGGAGCGGATGACCGAGGTCCGGGAGCGGAACCGGCTGGCCCGGGAGATTCACGACACCCTGGGCCACACCCTGACCGGCATCATCATGGGCGCGGACGCGGTGCTGACCCTGTTCGACCCGGCCCCGGAGGAGGCCAAAAAGCGGGTGCAGGTCATCGCCCAGTCCGCCCGGGACGGGCTCAACGACGTGCGCCGCTCCATCAAGGCCCTGCGGCCCGACGCGCTGGAGAAAGCGTCCATCGAGGAGGCCCTGGAGAGCCTGATTGCCAATTTCCACCTGACCACCTCGGCGGAGATCCAGTATGAGCAGCTGGCGGGGCGGCTGGTGCTGGCCTCCGACGAGGAGGACACCCTGTACCGGGTGGTGCAGGAGAGCATGACCAACGCCGTCCGCCACGGCCACGCCACGGAGATTCTCGTCCGCCTGACCCGGCGGGACAATCTGCTGACCGTGGAGATCTGGGACAACGGCCTGGGCTGCGGGGACGGCGTGGAGGAGGGCTTCGGCCTGCGGCACATGCGGGAGCGGCTGGGCCTGTTGGGCGGTTCCCTCACCTGTGGGAACCGGGAGGAAGAGGACGGACAGCGGGGCTTTTANCTGGTGGTAAGCCTGCCTGTGCGGGGAAGGGAGGAAGCGCAATGATCCGGGTATTGATTGTAGACGACCAGGAGCTGTTTCGGGAGAGCCTGAAAGTAGTGCTCAGCGTCAGCGCGGGCATTGAGGTGGTGGACGCGGTGCCCAATGTCACGGCGGCGCTGAAAAGCGCGGCGGCCCACCGGCCGGACGTGGTTCTGATGGACATCCGTATGCCCGGCATGGACGGAGTGGAGGGCACCCGGCTGATCAAGGAGCGGTATCCCAATATGAAGGTCATCGTCCTGACCACCTTTGACGACGACGAATACGTTTTCGGCGCGTTGAAGCACGGAGCCAGCGGCTATCTCCTCAAGGGAAGCAGTATCTCCGAGCTGTCGGAGGCCATTCAGGTGGCCCACAGCGGCGGNGCNATGATCAACCCCAACATCGCCAGCAAGGTGATCCAGCAGTTCTCCACCATGGCCAAGGGCGCNTCCAGCATTCAGGTGGAGGACCGCATGGCGGAGGAGATCAGCAAAAGCGAGTGGCAGATTATCCGCACGGTGGGCCGNGGCCTGTCCAACAAGGAGATCGCCCAGGAGCTGTGNATCTCCGAGGGCACGGTCCGCAACGCCATCAGCAGNATTTTNGGAAAGCTGGATCTGCGGGACCGGACCCAGCTNGCTATCTGGGCNGTGCAGACCGGCGCGGTGAATCAGGGGATGCTGTCATGANGCGCCGCCGGATGTATCTTCTGGNCGGACTGGCCCTGATTCTGGCNGCCGCCGGGCTGCTGGCAAAGGCGTGGACCAGGGAAAAGGTTTTGACCGTGGGCGTCTACGCCGGAAGCTACTGGGGCACCCCCAACGGGGACTGCTATCAGATTCTGGACGACGCCATCGCCCTCTTGCGGGAGGAGTACCCGGACGTGCGGGTGGAGTACGTGGACGGCATCACCACGGACGCCTACAGCGAGTGGCTGGCGGAGCAGATTTTGAAGGGGACGGAGCCGGATTTGTACTTTGTCCTGCCGGAGGACTTCAACCTTCTGGCCTCCTCCGGGGCGCTGGCGCGGCTGGACGGCCTCATGGCGGCGGACCCGGAGTTCGACCCGTCGGCCTANTACGACCCCTGCCTGCGNTCCGGCGTGCTGGACGGGAGCCANTACGCCCTGCCCCAGGAGAGCGTGCCCACCATNATGTTTGTCAACAAGACCCTGCTGGAAAGCCAGGGCATCCCCCTGCCGGACAACCGCTGGACCTGGGAGGATTTTTACGANATCTGCGCCCAGGTGACGGACGTGGACCAGAAGCGGTTCGGCGTGTTTGACTACACTTGGCTGAACGCCCTCACCGCCAACGGCGCGTCNCTCTTTTCCGAGGACGGGAGGGCCTGCTATNTGGCGGACGAGCGCGTCCAGGANGCCGTGCAGTTTGTCAAGAGCCTGAACGAGCTGAACGGCGGGTACNCCGTCACCTCCCGGGACTTCGACCTGGGCCGGGTGGCCTTCCGGCCCTTCCTGTTTTCCGAGTACCGGGCCTACCAGCCCTATCCCTGGCGGGTGAAAAAGTATTCCAGCTTTGAGTGGGANTGCGTGTGTATGCCCGCCGGGCCCTCCGGCGGCAACGTCTCGGAGCTNCGCACCATGCTGCTGGGAATCAGCNCCAGAAGCCGCCAGCCGGAGCTGGCCTGGGAGCTGGCGAAGCTCCTCTCCATGAACGGGGANATTCANAACGAGCTGTACACNTATTCCCACGGNATTTCCCCCGTCCGGCAGGTGGCGGAAAACGCCGGGACCCTGGCAAAGCTCCACGAGGATATCCCCGGAAACGGCGGNTTTACGGCGGAGGTCATCCGGGANATTATGAACACCGCCGCGGCCTCCCCCCAGTTTGAGCGGTACAANCAGGCCATGATTATGGCCGAGAGCGCCGCCGCCGAGGCCGCCAGCGGACAGAACCAGCAGAGCCGGATGCTGACCGCCCAGCGGGAGATCAACGTTTTCCTCAACCAGTGATACTAATTCTCGATAAAACGATTGAATCGTTTTATCGGGCCGCAGAATGCGGCCTGGCGGCATTTGCCGCCGAGAATGTCGTCCATACTTTTCCTGCCCGCCGAAGGCGGGGCGGCGTGTCTCGCCGCATAAAAAACTTGNTAAAGTTTTTTATAGTCAGCGCAGTTGAAAAGAATCCTTGGATTCTTTTCAACAAAACGCCGCAATGCGGCGTTTTAAACCGCATCCGCGGNTTTTTGCGCTCGACTTCATAGGAACCGCANGTGCGCTTTGCGCACCGACGGACCCAAGGGCCCGTCGGTTGACAAGGAGTCATGACTCCTTGTCAACTGCGGTGGCTATATCAGGAAATAGTATGACAATCTTCATATCTCAGGCNGAAGGCCTGTNCGGAACCGCGGANGCGGTTTTCGGACAGGNCTTTTCTTTGCGCGTTTTCACNAAAAANCNGGGNNNGGATTTGCGAAAACCGTCAGGAAAGTTTGAACAGNCCGTGAATTCGTGACAGATGTCATCCGTAAGTTGTGACAGAGCTCAGGTGCGGAAACCGGACTTTTTCGTTAGAATTGAACCATCTTAAACGACAACACNGAAACGACAACACAGAAAGGAAGAAGGAAGTATGCGGTATCACGTATTGGTCAGTCACGGCAGCCTCGCCTCGGGAATGGCGGAGGCCCTGGGAATGCTGGTGGGGAAGCGGGAGGACGTGCTTCAGGTCTCCTTCCGGGACGGCATGGCCCTTCCCGCCTTCCAGGAGGAGATCCGGCAGGTCACCGCCTCCATCACTCCGGCGGATGAGGTCATCGTCATGGCGGACCTGGTCAACGGCTCCCCCCTGACCACCACCATGACGGTTCTGGCGGANGGCCCGGGCCTGGGCAATATCCGGGCGGTAGGCGGNATGAGCCTCCCCATGGCGGTAACGGCCATCGAGGGCGAGGACGATCCCCTGGACGAGACGGTGGAGGCCATGAAGGCCTGNGCCAGAGACGAAATCAAGGAGTTCAACGCCGAGGNAGGCGGAGACGACGACATCTAACANCATTTTAATAAAATNTTTNGGAGGAANANANTATGATNAGCTTTATCCGCATTGACGACCGCATGATNCACGGCCANACCTGCACCCGCTGGTCCCTGGAGTACCCCTGCACCGGCCTGGTGGCCGTGAACGACGCCGCCGCCAGCAACCCCGTGCTGAAGGCCGCCTACAAGAACGCCTGCGACAAGAAGACCTTCGTCTGGACCATGGCCGACTGGCAGGCCAAGAAGGAAAAGGTTCTGGCCAGCCAGGACCAGTACTTCCTCATCGCCAAGAACCCCGTGGATATGGCCAAGGTCCTGCTGGACCAGCCCTTCGACCCCGGCATCAAGGAGATCGTCGTGGGGCCCTGCAACGACCGTCCCGGCGCGGTGAAGCTGGGCAACAACCAGTCCATCACCCAGGAGGAGGCCGAGGCCTTCGAGAAGCTGATGGCGGCGGGCTATAACATTGAGTTCGCCCTGGTCAAGGAGACCGCCATCGGCAACTGGAAGAAATTCCGCGGCCAGTTTGGCTTCAACGGATAAAATCTGAATGAAAAGAAAGGAACACTTGTTATGACAATCAATGTTGTGCAAGCCGCTATCCTTGGCCTGTGCGCCTGCCTTTCCTCTATGCCGGGTCTGGGCGGCACCACCTTCGGCAACTACACCCTGGGCCGTCCCCTCATCGGCGGCCTGATCTGCGGCATCGTTCTGGGCAACCTGCCCATGGGCATTATGCTGGGCGCCGCCGTCCAGATTGTGTACATCGCCCTGGTGACTCCCGGCGGAACCGTCTCCGCCGACGTGCGCTCTATCTCCTACATCGGTATCCCTCTGGCCATGCTGTATGTCTCCTCCGCGGGGCTGGACCCCTCCACCGCCGCGGCNCAGGGCTTCGCCGTCTCCATGGCCGCCACCGTCGGCACCGTGGGCACCGTCCTCTTCTATGGCACCGCCACCGTCAACCTGGTTTGGCAGCACATGGGCCTGGAGTGGGTCAAGCAGGGCAAGCTGAAGCGGCTGTATCTGGTGGACATGGTCCTGCCCTGGATCTCCCACATCCTCTGCTCCTTCATCCCCACCTTTATCATGTGCTACTTCGGCTCCGACATGGTCCAGCTCATTAAGGACTACCTGCCCATGGACGGCCTGGCCATGAAGACCCTGTTCACCGTTGGTTCCCTGCTTCCCGCCGTCGGCGTCGCCATCCTGCTGAAGCAGGTGGTGTCCAAGCCCGTGGACTTCCTGACCTTCTTCTTCGGCTTCACCCTCTGCGCCTGCATGGGGCTGAACCTGATCGGCTGCGCCATTGTCGGCGGCTTCTTCGCCATCATCAACTACAACATCCGCTGCCTGAGCCTGCGGCCCGCCGCTGCCGCTGTGGGCGCGGGAGACGACGATGAGGAGGATATCTGACCATGAAAAAGCTCTCTAAAAAGGCACTGAATAAATCGTTCCTCAACTGGTTCTACGGCCATCTGACCTGCTTCTCCCAGGAGCACATGCAGACCTTCGGCTATATGTGCGCCATGCTCCCCATCATTGAGGAACTCTATCCCACCAACGAGGAACAGACCGAGAAAACCCTGACCTACTCCACCTTCTTCAACACCGAGCCCCAGGTTGGNTCCATCGTGGTCGGCATCACCGCCGGTATGGAAGAAGCCCGGGCCAACGGCGAGCCGGTGGACGACGAGACCATCAACGGCATCCGGGCCGGCCTCATGGGCCCCCTGGCCGGNATCGGCGACTCCCTGGTTGTCGGCACCCTGCTTCCCATTCTGCTGGGCATCGCCCTGGGCCTGTCCGGCGGCGGCTCTCCCCTNGGCGCCATCTTCTACATCCTGGTGTGGAACATCGGCATGTTCTTCATCATGCGTTTCATGTACTTCAAGGGCTATGAACTGGGCGGCCGGGCCGTGGAGATACTGGTCGGCGAAAAAGCAAACGCCATCCGGGACTCCATCATTATGCTGGGCACCATGGTTATCGGCGGCGTGACGGCCAGCTGGATCAACATTGAGACCTCCTTCCAGATGCTGAACAGCGAGGGCGGCGTCATTGTGGACCTCCAGAAGACGCTGAANGACGTGTATCCGTCCATCCTCAGCGCCGTGTTCGTCATCATCTGCTGGTATCTCCTCAGCAAGAAGCGCCTGAGCCCCGTCGTGGTCATGCTGATTCTGGTNGCCGTGGCCTTCGTGGGCGTCCTGCTGGGCTTCTTCGACCCGAAACTGGCTTACTAAGATTTTCTCCTTCCTTTCTCTCCGCCGCCGTTTCCCGGCCCCGCTGTGTTCGCGGCCGGGAGGCGGCGGCCAAATATCAACCATATTCTATCCGACAAGGAGGACACTGTCATGCTGAACANAGAACAGGCCCTGGACGAGGCCAGACGGCAGAAAGAGGCNCTGGAACAAATTGGCGGCTGGCGGCGGTTTCTGTTTCTGCTGACGGCCCTCCTGCTGGGGGTAGCGGTTCTGGGAATCAAGACCGGCGGCGCGTTTTTCCCGGCGGGCATAGCCGCGGCAGTCGCTGCGGCNGTGAGCTTTGTGCTGACCTGCATNGTGGACCTCAGCATACGAAACGGCCGCCGCAACGTGGAAAAGATTCTGGACTCCCTGAAATAGACCCACCAGAAACGCCATTTTGGACAGGAAGGGGGCGGCGTCATGCAGCGGACGTACTCCATGGTGCTGTTGGACATCGACGGCACGCTGCTGGATTCCAANCGTGAGATTTCCGCCAATACAAAGCGTCTGCTGGTCCGGCTGGAAAANCGGGGGATACCNGTGGTCCTGTGNTCCGCCCGGAATCCCGCCGGGGTGGAACGGGTGGAGCGTCAGGCGGGGCTGCACGGCCCNATNGTCTGCTACGGCGGCAGCCTGGCCCTGGATACGGAGCGGGCCATCCTTCTGGACGAGGGCATACCGGCGGATACCGCCGTCCGCTTCAAGCGGTACGCGGCGGAGCGGTTNCCGGACCTGTTTATCAGCGCCTACCTCTACGACGTCTGGCTGGTGGACGACGCGGAATCGCCCCTGGCCCGCCGGGACATGGAGATTCTGGGCTGTACGCCCCTGACCGGGGAGCTGGAATCCGCGGCCNGGACCGTGCCCCATGTGCATAAGCTGCTGTGCGTNGGNCCNCCTAATCAGATTCTGACGCTNCANGGCCAGGCCGCCCCGCTGTTTCCNGAGCTACAGCTGCTCCGCTCCGGCGCGGAATATCTGGAGGTTTTGCAAATGGGNGTTTCCAAGCGCGTGGCGGCGGAAAAGCTGGAGGAGTATTACCATCTGCGCAGGGAGGAAATTGTGGCCTGCGGGGATCACTTTGTGGATTTGGAAATGCTGCAATACGCCGGTCTGGGGATTGCCATGGGCAACGCGCCGGAGCAGGTGCGGGAAGCGGCGGACCGGGTGACGGCCTCCAATGACGACGAGGGAGTCTATATCGCGCTGAAAACCCTGAAATTCTCCCCGCCGGGGCCCGTGGGTGAAGACAAATCCAAATAANGCAAGCGGGACGGATATACCGTNCCGCTTTACTATGTCCTGATCNTATNCTCCACTCTCTGNCCGCANGCCNGGCCNCTCCAACTTTGGATATGTGCAACGGCCAGGNCGGCGCGGCAGCAAATCCAGTTAGCAAAGTAATTCCAGAAACATGAGCCTTTTTCCAATTTTAGAGATTTTTCCCATTTTCCGGACATACAAAAACCATATATCCCTTGGGATATAAAGAAAACNCCTGGATTCCTTAAGAATCCAGGGGTCACTTTTTGGCAGCGGGTGAAGGNTTCGAACCCTCANNTACAGAGTCAGAGTNTGCTGTGCTACCTTTACACAAACCCGCTATAGCNGTTCAAAGCTGAACAGCTATTATTATACAGAAAATCTAACGCTTGTCAATACTTTTTTCGCAAAATTTCAAAATTATCCTCAATGCTNAACATNCCCGGCAGTTTTNTCTTGGAAACATNCGGTTATCCGTTTTGCNTGCTTTTCACCGCACNCTTTNGCCCNTCANNCAGAAGGGATTTCCAGCATGTACCGCTCATAGCCGTTGATCACCACCGTGTCCCCACGGCGGCGCTCCCGCTGGAGGCTGGCAACGTAGTCCGCGTGGACGTGGCCGTGGACCAGATACTTGGGGCGGTACTTGTCCACCAGNTTCTGAAAGCACCGAAACCCCCGGTGAGCGTAATCCTCCCCGTCGCCATACCCGGCCATGGGNGAATGNGTCACCACAATGTCCACGCCCCCCGCCCGCCAGAGCCGGCAGCGGAGGCGGCGTATCCGTGCNGCCATCTCCCGCTCCGTGTACTGGTGGGGCTTTCCGCTGTACAGAATGCTGCCCCCCAGGCCCAGAATCCGCAGGCCGTTTACCGTAACCAGCTTGTCCTCTATGCACTCGCACCCCTCCGGGGGGTGCACGTCGTAGGTTTTGTCGTGGTTCCCGTGGACGTACAGGAGGGGCATCCGCCCCATGGTGACGAGAAAGGACANGTATTGGGANTGGAGATCCCCGCAGGAGAGAATGAGGTCAATCCCGTCCAGCCGCCCCGGCTGGTAGTAGTCCCAGAGGTATTCGCTCTCCCGGTCGGAGACGACGAGGATCTTCAAAGAATCGTCCCCTCCTTCTCCGGGGGGATGGCGTCCCGGTAAACCCCTTGCAGGCGTGTCAGCTGGCGGGCCATGGGAAGAAGCTCGCCGTAGCCGGGNATGGTTCCCTCCACGCCGTCGCAGAGCCAGTCCATGTGGAGGATTTCCTCCGGAGAGGGCCAGCCGTCGCCATTGCCGCGGAGCGCGCCGGACTGGTCGAACACCGGGCCCTGGAAGGGGCTGACGGTCCCGGCGGCAATGCCCTGGCCCAGAATGTCCGCCAGACGGCCTACCCCGGCGGGAAGATCGTCCCCCANAAGCACGCCTACCGCGCCGCTCTGCATACCCCACCAGTAGTTCACGGCCTTGCCGTCCCCGGCGCTGAGGGCGTCCCAGGCNCCGGANAGGACGCTTTTGACCAATTTGACATACACCTTGCCCCAATGCCAATAGGGGGAGGCNAGGGAGCGGAAGGAGCCGTCCGGCTGGATTTGGCAGAGNCCCCAGGGGTCCCGGATGCGGTCCGGCGTGGGCACGTCCCGGTTGGANATCAGCTCCACGCCCTCCCGNGCCAGGGAGGCCATGGGGTCCTCCTCNACACAGGACCAGCGGACNAGGATGTGGGCCTGGGGATTNGTCAGCCGNGCTCCCAGGGCGAAGGCGTTGATGCTGGCGGGCACGCCGAAAATGGGGGCGCTGGCCACGTACCCGATGCGCCCGTCCCGGCTCATGGCCCCGGCGATGGCCCCGGTGATGAATTTNCCCTCGTAAATCCGGCTGTAATAGGTGCGNACCCCGGTATAGGGCATAGAAACGGAGCAGTTCAGCACCCGCACGCCGGGATTNCGGNCGGCTACNTTCCGGCAGGCCTGGATCAGCGGCGGCGTAGTGGCNAAAATNACCTGNGCGCCCCGGAGGATGGCCTCCTCCATGGCNCCCTCCGCTATGGGTCCGGTAACGCCGTCGTANCTNAGGACGGTCACAGCGNCGCCCATGNCCGCCTCCAGATACTGCCGCCCCAGATCGTGGGCCCGGGCCCAGTCGCTCTCCCCGGGGCGAAGGTCGTTNATAAAGGCAACCGTCAGCCGTCCGGGGGAAATGGCCTTTTTCAGCCGGTCCAGCAGCTTGGNCGGGGCGGGCTGCTCCTGGGTCTCGGTGCTGACGGNNATGGGGTCCCCNGCGCTGGCCTTCACGTCCTTCCAAACGGCGGAGAGGGCCCGGGACAGCTCCTGGNCGGACATGGACGCCAGATCGGAGAAGCGGTAGACCTTCAAAAAGACGACCAAAGCGTCGGCGGCGGTGACGGACAGGCTTTCCCCGCCCAGCTTCCGGAAGGCCTCCTGGAACCCGGTGAAGCTGGCGGCGAAGTTCCGCCGCTCCTCTCCGGTCCAGATGTGGTCCGGCTCAAAGCCCATGGCCGCCTGCAATTTGGCGAAGCTGCCGGGGTGGGTGAAGTACACCCGGTAGAGTCCGGTGATTTGGTAATAGTGGAGGAAATCGTAATAGGCGGCGATTTCCGGCTCCTGGGACCAGACGGGGACCAGGCGGACAATGTAGGCGGAGATGGTGGGGGCGTTGTAGCTTTTCAGCACGCTGACCCGCTTATTGCCCTCCTGGACGTAAAAGCGGCCCAGGTACTCGTAGCACCGGATGGGGTCCCGGATGCCCTCGTCCCCCAGATGGGCCTCGCAGAGGTCGATCCATTTGGCGGCAAACTCCGTGTCCGCGTCCAGCAGAGGCAGGAATCCCGCGGAGAAGGCGGCCCTCCGCCCGGCGGTCTTAGTGCCGGTGATCTGATCCATGGGGATTTCCAGGACTCCCAGTTCCACCGGCCCCGCGGTCATGGACTCGTTGATAATCTCGTCCAGCACCTGGGGGTAAGGGTAGCGGCCGTGGAGAACGCACTCCTTATGGCATTTGCGACCCTGCCGCAGGGCCCGGTTATATTGATCAACAGCTTCTTGTCTGCTCAAAATAGTTCCTCCTTATTTACGTGCCAGGTTATAACATGAGCCGGGTCCTGTTCCTTCTTAGGGGAGGGAAGGTTGGATTATCTTACTCTTGTTTTAAGAAAAAACCTGTGGTATAGTGTCAATAGGAAAGCGTAATCTTTCAGCGCTGCCTCGTTGTCGCAAAGTCCGCTAAGCTCCGTCCCCTCGTCAGAACAAAGTCCGCTCTGTTCCGCTTCCGGCTGACCGCCGAAAGCTCCGCACGCTCCCTTCGCTCTTCCTCTCCCCACAAAATTTTGATTTTGTGGGGGCCCAGAAGGCGAGGTCTTCGACCGCTCATCTCCGGCCTAAGAACCGCCGCCTTGCGGCGGTTGGCCTCCGAAGCGCGCCTGCGGGCGCGGCCTTGTTCCTCCTCTCCCCACCGGATTCCCTTCGTTGGGCTCCGGCAGGGGCCCCATAGAATGTAGGCGGCTGGTCCCTCCGATCCCGGAGGGGAACGGCTTCTTTTTCTCCTCCGTAAAGGGAGAAGGTGAGGCCATGCTTACATATTCGGAGCCGTTCCAGTTCTACGTTGTCATCATCGGCATCATAAATTTGCTTTTGCAGATTATGCAAATGGTAAAAAGGAAGTAACCGCCCCAGCCCCCAAAGCTTAGCGGTTACTTTTTTTAAGCAACAGGGGGCCAACCGTCTGCCGGCAGCGCCCTTTCTGCGTTGATTATAAGCCCGCCAGCCCATTCTGTCAAGTGATTTTGCACGCTGGGGAGTGTCCAAAAGAAGAGCTAAAAGAAGTCAAAGAGAGAAAAAGG
>JAAVHG010000129.1 GCA_014799855.1 Oscillibacter sp. | reverse complement strand
GCCGATGAGGATCTTGCTGGTGGGGGACTCGTCAAACCGGGAGAAGTACCGGCCCAGCATGCAGAAGTCCGCGCCCATCGCCAGCGCCAGGGTGATGTGGTAGTCCTGCACGATGCCGCCGTCGGCGCAGATAGGCACGTAAACGCCGGTTTCCGCGAAATACTTGTCCCGCTCCGCCGCCACGTCGATCACCGCCGTGGCCTGGCCCCGGCCGATGCCCTTGGTCTCCCGGGTGATGCAGATGGAGCCGCCGCCGATGCCGATCTTCACGAAGTCCGCCCCGGCGTCCGCCAGGAAGCGGAAGCCCTCGCCGTCCACCACGTTGCCCGCGCCCACCTTCACAGAGTCGCCGTAGCGGCCCCGAATCCATTTCAGGGTCCGGGACTGCCACTCGGAGTATCCCTCGGAGGAGTCGATGACCAGCACGTCCACCCCGGCGTCCACCAGGGCGGGCACCCGCTCCTCATAGTCCCGGGTGTTGATTCCGGCCCCCACCACGTAGCGCTTCTGATCGTCCAGCAGCTCCAGGGGATTACCCTTGTGGGAATCGTAGTCCTTCCGGAAAACGAAGCTGACCAGGCGGCCATCCTGGGATACGATAGGCAGGGCGTTGAGCTTCCGGTCCCAGATGATGTCGTTGGCCTCTTTCAGGCTGGTGCCCTCGGGGGCGTAAATCAGCTTGTCAAAGGGAGTCATGAAGTCCGTCACGGGCGTGGCGGGGTCCAGGCGGCTGACCCGGTAATCCCGGCTGGTGACCAGGCCCAGCAGCTTCCCGGTTCCGGTGCCGTCGTTGGTAACGGCCATGGTGGAGTGCCCGGTCCGCTCCTTTAAGGCCAGCACATCCGCCAGGGTGTCGCCCGTGCGGAGGTTGGAGTCGCTGAACACGAATCCCGCCTTGTAGTTCTTCACCCGGCGGACCATCTCCGCCTGCTGGTCCACAGGCTGGGACACGTAGATAAAGGCGATGCCGCCCTCCTTCGCCAGGGCGATGCCCATCTGTTCCCCGGAAACCGCCTGCATGACGGCAGAAACCATGGGGACGTTCATGGTCAGGGGGCATTCCTCCCCCTTTTTGTACTTCACCACCGGAGTCCTCAGGGACACGTTGGCGGGCACGCACTCCGAGGAGGAGTAGCCGGGAACCAGCAGATACTCGCTGAAGGTCCGGGAGGGCTCAGAGAAGAAATAAGCCATAGAATACCCCTTTCATTGTCAATGATTACAGAGAGAAATAGTCCTTGGCGCTCTCAAACAGCCGCAGATCGTAGTCGCCGGGGACATTTTTGTACAGGTGCGGACCCACCCGCTCGCTGTGGCCCATTTTGCCCAGGACCCGGCCGTCGGGAGAGGTGATGCCCTCCACAGCCCAAACGGAGCCGTTGGGGTTGCCCTCCATGTCCATGGTGGGGCGGCCCTCCAAATCCACGTACTGGGTGGCAATCTGGCCGTTCTCCGCCAGCTTCGCCAGCAGCTCCTCCGAACAGAGGAAGCGGCCCTCGCCGTGGGAAACAGGCACGCTGACGACATCCCCCACGCTCCGGCCCGCCAGCCAGGGGGAGCGGTTGGAGGCCACGCGGGTGCGGACAATCCGGGACTGGTGGCGGCCGATGGTGTTGAAGCTGAGGGTGGGGCAGGCCGCGTCGGTCTCCACAATCTCCCCAAAGGGCACGAGGCCCAGCTTGACCAGCGCCTGGAAGCCGTTGCAGATGCCCAGCATCAGCCCGTCCCGGTTTTTGAGAAGGTCCATCACCGCCGCGGAGGTCTCCGGCCCCCGGAGGAAAGCGGTGATAAATTTTCCGGAGCCGTCCGGCTCATCGCCGCCGGAGAAGCCGCCGGGGAGGAACAGAATCTGGCTCTGCCGCAGCTTCGCGGCAAACCTTGCGGCGGAATCCGCCACGCCTTGGGCGGACTGGTTGTTGATGACAAAAATCTCCGCCTCCAGCCCCGCCCGATCCACAGCCCTGGCGCTGTCGTACTCGCAGTTGGTGCCAGGGAAAACGGGAATCAAAACCCTGGGCTTCGCCACACCCGCCTTAGGGGCGGCGCGGGTAAAGGCGGGAGCCTCCAAAACCGGGACCGCCTCCGCCGGAGCGGCGGTGTTATTGGGGTACACGTCCTCCAAAACGCCCTCGTTAATTGATAACAATTCGTCAATTCTAACAGAATCATTACCAATAGTAATCACCGGATCGGCGGTGGTTACGCCAATTTTCGCGCCAAAGCCGCCGTCCAATTCTTCGGAGGCTTCTACGACAATGGTGCCAGGCATGGGTTCGTCCCACATGGAAAGCAGATTTTTGTCCAGAGCAAATCCGATTCGATTGCCAAAGGACATCTTCATGACCGCTTCCGTCACACTGTTTTCCACGGCCCAGGCGGCTTTGATCCTGCCCGCTTGGCAAAAAGCATGGACTTCTTCCCAAAGGGCCCGCTGGCATTCTGCCGGGGTTTTGCCGTCCTCCATATGCAGGCAGTCATAGAAAAACAGGTACACCGGGTGCCCAGCCTCTTTGAACTCAGTGGTAATGACCTCTCCCGCCTGAATGGAAGCAATGGCAAAGGAGATCAGCGTGGGCGGCACGTCCAGATCCAGGAAGGAGCCGGACATGGAGTCCTTGCCGCCGATGGCGGCGGCGCCATAATCCATCTGCGCGTCCATAGCGCCCAGGAGGGCCTGGAAGGGCTTGCCCCAGCGTTCCGGGTCCGCGCGGAGCTTTTCAAAATATTCCTGCAAGGTGAGATAGGCGGTTTTATAGTCCGCGCCCGCGGCAACCAGCTTTGCCAGGGAGACGGTTACGGCGTCGTAAGCGCCCCGGTAGGGATTTTGCTCCATGGCCTCCGGGTCACAGGCCCAGGACATCACGCTGGCCTGTTCCGTCTCCTGGCCCGGCAGGACCGGGAGGAGGGCCGTCATGGACTGGGCGGGGGTACGCTGGGTTTTCCCGCCGAAGGGCATGGTCACGCTGCCCGCGCCGATGGTGGAGTCGAACCGCTCCACCAGCCCCCGCCGGGAGGCGCATTTCAGGCTGGAGGCCATCTCCCGCAGGGTCTGGGACCGGAAGGGCTTTGGCTTTTTTCCAGCGGAAACCGAAACGGCGGCGTGCTTCACCGCGCCGTTGGAATTGAGAAACTCCCGGCTCAGGCTGACAATGGTTTCTCCCTGCCACCGCATGACCATGCGGGGCTCCGCCGTCACGACGGCCACCGGATAGGCCTCCAGATTTTCCGCCTCCGCGGCGGCGATGAATGCTTCCGCGTCCTGGGGAGCGACCACCACGGCCATGCGCTCCTGGCTCTCGGAGATAGCCAGCTCCGTGCCGTCCAGGCCGTCGTACTTCTTCCGCACGGCGTCCAGATCGATGGTCAGCCCGTCCGCCAGCTCGCCGATAGCCACGGACACGCCGCCCGCGCCGAAGTCGTTGCACCGCTTGATAAGGCGGGTCACGTCCCCATTCCGGAACAGCCGCTGGATCTTCCGCTCCTCCGGGGCGTTGCCCTTCTGTACCTCGCTGGCCATGGTTTGCAGGGATTTTTGATCGTGGCTCTTGGAGGAGCCAGTAGCCCCGCCGATGCCGTCCCGCCCGGTGCGGCCCCCCAGAAGGATGATCACGTCCCCGGGGACGGGCCGTTCCCGGCGGACGTTTTCCGCCGGAGCCGCGCCCACCACAGCGCCCACCTCCAGATGCTTGGCCACATAGCCGGGGTGGTAGATCTCGCTGACCAGGCCCGTGGCGAGGCCGATTTGGTTGCCGTAGGAGGAGTAGCCCGCCGCCGCCGTCTGGCACAGCTTCCGCTGAGGCAGCTTGCCGGGCAGGGTGTCCACCATAGGAGTCCTGGGATCACCGCAGCCGGTGACGCGCATGGCCTGGTGAACATAGGCCCGGCCCGACAGGGGGTCCCGGATGCAACCGCCGATGCAGGTGGCCGCGCCGCCGAAGGGCTCAATCTCCGTGGGGTGGTTGTGAGTCTCGTTTTTAAACATCAGCAGCCAGTCCTGAATCTCGCCGTCTACTACGGCGGGGACGTGGATGGAGCAGGCGTTAATCTCCTCGCTCTCGTCCAGCTCGGGAAGAAGCCCCCGCTTTTTCAATGCCTTGGCGGCAATGGTTGCAATATCCATCAGGGTCTCGGGGCGGTCCTTGGCCTTGTCGCCGTAGACCTCCGTCCGCAGCTTCAGATAGTGGTAATAGGCGTTCTTGACATCCGGGTCCTGGATATCGCCTCCGTCGATGTGGGTGGAGAAGGTGGTGTGGCGGCAGTGGTCGGACCAGTAGGTGTCCACCACCCGGACCTCCGTCATGGTGGGGTCCCGGCGCTCCGTATCCCGGAAATAGGCCTGCAAAAATTTCAAATCGTCCAGATCCATGGCAAGGCCCAGGCGGTCCAGCAGGGCCGCCAGCGCCGCCCCGTCCATGGCGGTAAAGCCCGTCACAGTATCCACATGGTCCGGCACAGCGTGCTCCTGAACCAGGGTCTCCGGCTTCTCCAGGGAGGCCTCCCGGCTCTCCACGGGGTTGATNAGNTGGCGGCGGATTTTCTCCTGGTTCTCCGGAGTGAAGGGGAAGGGCCCCTCCCCCCTGCTCTCAAAAAGGTACTCCGTGGCGGTCCNCACCAGGGGCCGCTCGCCCCCGGTCATCAGNTGGATGCACTGGGCGGCGGANTCCGCCCGCTGGTCGAACTGCCCCGGCAGGGCCTCCACCGCCAGCAGCCACTTGGGACAGTCCCCGGCCGCCGGGACCNCCTCGTCCCAAACCACGTCCACCTGGGGCTCNGANAACACCGTCTGCCGNGCCTCCGCGAAGGCCCGNNCNTCCAGATTCTCCACNTCGTAGCGNCGGAGAATCCGAACATGGGTTATCCCCTCAATGCCCAAAAAGTCCCGGAGATCCGCCAGGAGGCCNTCCGCTTCCGGGCTGAGGCCGGGGCGCTTCTCCGCGTAAATTCGTCTGACCATCTTATCCCTCCAGGGCCCGCATGGCCCGCTGCCCGATNTCCCGGCGCAGATATTTTCCCTCAAACGCGATTCGGTCGGCGGCCCCGTAGGCGTCCTTNAAGGCGGCGGCCAGGGTGTCCCCCACGGCGGTAANGCCCAGNACCCGGCCTCCGCTGGTGACCAGGGTCCCGTCCTCNGCCAGCCTGTCCCCGGCGTGGTACACGGTNACATTGCCGGGCAGATCCTCCGGNATGGCGATGGCCNTGCCCTTTTCATAGTGCTCCGGATAGCCGCCGGAGGCCAGGATCACGCAGGCGGCGGCCCCGNCGGACCACTCCACCTGGAGATCNGCCAAGGTCCCGTTTTCCACCGCNNGCATNACGGTNAAGAGGTCCGTTTTCAGCAGNGGCAGCACCACCTGCGTCTCCGGATCGCCGAAGCGGCAGTTGTACTCGATCACCTTNGGCCCGTCGGGGGTAATCATCAGNCCGAANTANAGGCACCCCTTGAAGGGACAGCCCTCCGCCCGCATAGCGGCCAGCGTCGGCAGGAAGATNGTCTCCATNCAGGCCTNGGCCACNNCCTCCGTGTAATAGGGGTTGGGGGCCACGGTGCCCATGCCGCCGGTGTTGAGGCCGGTGTCGCCGTCNCCCGCCCGCTTGTGGTCCATGGAGGAGACCATGGGCGCGATAGCGGTGCCGTCGGTGAANGCCAAAACGCTGACCTCCGGCCCGGTGAGNAATTCCTCCACCACAATCTGGTTTCCGGAGTCGCCGAAGGCCTTGTCCTCCATGATGGTCTTCACGGCGGCCTCCGCCTCCCGGAGGTTCTGGGGAATCAGCACGCCCTTGCCCAAGGCCAGGCCGTCGGCCTTGACGACGATGGGGAAGGACACGCCGCCCCGCAGATAGTCCAGGGCCTGGGCGGGATCGGTGAACACCCGGTACTCCGCCGTGGGAATGTGGTATTTTTTCATGAGATTCTTGGAAAACACCTTGCTGGACTCGNTCCNGGCCGCTTTCGCGTCNGGCCCGAAGCAGGGAACGCCGATGGCGTGAAGACGGTCCACGCACCCCAGNGCCAGGGGATCGTCCTGNGCCACCACGGCGAAGCCGATCCCGTGATCCTTGGCAAAGNCCACGATTTTGTCNATATCCTTGGCCCCAATNTCCGGGACGCACACCGCGTCGGCGGCAATGCCGCCGTTTCCGGGGAGGGCGTAGATGGTNTCCACAGCGGGATTTTCCCTCAGTTTTTTGATGATGGCGTGTTCGCGGCCTCCGCCGCCGATGACGAGTAATTTCATGGAANCCCTCCTTAGTGGTGGAACAGCCGCATTCCGGTAAAGCACATGGTCATGCCGTACTTGTCCGCCGTCTCAATCACGTTGTCGTCCCGGATGGANCCGCCGGGCTGGACGATGTACCGCACGCCGCTGCGCCGGGCCCGCTCCACGTTGTCGCCGAAGGGGAAGAANGCGTCGGACCCGCAGGTCACGCCGGAGAGCCTGNCCAGCCACTCCCGCTTCTCCTCCGCCGTCAGNGGCTCGGGNCGGGTCTTGAAGGTGTTCTGCCAGCTTCCCTCCGCCAGCAGCCACTGGCTCTCCTCCTCCGACAGGTAGCAGTCGATGGCGTTGTCCCGGTCCGGGCGGCGGATGCCGTCCACAAANGNCAGGGCCAGCGTCTTGGGATGCTGCCGCAGCCACCAGTTGTCGGCCTTNCCTCCGGCCAGGCGGGTGCAGTGAATGCGGCTCTGCTGGCCGGCCCCCACGCCGATGGCCTGTCCGTCCTTCACGTAGCAGACGGAGTTGGACTGGGTGTATTTCAGGGTGATCAGGGCCACCGCCATGTCGATTTCCGCCTGCCGGGGCAGGTCCTTATTGGCGGTGACAATGTTGGTGAACAGGGATTCGNCGATGGCATACTCATTCCGTCCCTGCTGGAAGGTAACGCCGAACACGTCCTTGTACTCCTGGGGGGCGGGGACGTAATCCGGGTCGATCTGTACCACATTGTAGCCGCCCTTCTTCTTGGTTTTCAGNATTTCCAGNGCCTCGGGGGTGTAGCCGGGGGCGATGATGCCGTCGGAGACCTCCGCCTTGAGGTATTGGGCNGTNGCGGCGTCGCACACGTCGGAGAGNGCCGCCCAGTCGCCGTAGGAGCAGAGGCGGTCCGCCCCCCTGGCCCGGATATAGGCGCAGGCCATGGGNGTCAGCTCCGCGTCCGGCTCCACAAAATAGATGTTCCGTTCCACGCCGCTGAGGGGCAGGCCCACGGCGGCCCCGGCGGGGGACACATGCTTAAAGCTGGCCGCGGAGGGGAGGCCGGAAGCGGCCTTCAGCTCCCGGGCCAGCTGCCAGGAATTCAAAGCGTCCAAAAAATTGATGTAGCCGGGCCTGCCGTTCAGCACGGATACCGGCAGGGCGGACCCGTCCCGCATAAAAATCCGGGAGGGCTTCTGGTTGGGGTTGCAGCCGTATTTCAGTTCCAGTTCCGTCATGTGTCGCACTCCTTTTCAAAACGGGCCGGCGGGGCCGCCGGCCTCATACGGTGTCCAAGGGCGTAGAGGCGGGACTCCGCGCCCGCCTGTTTNGCNGTTTTGGGGGCAGGCGAACCGGNACANGGCCCGGTCCCTACAAAACGCTGTCCTCATTGATAAAGTCGTATTCGTTTTCCATCAGCATTTGCAGATACCCGTCAAAGCTGTCCGCGATAACGGCCAGCTCATCCGGATCGTGAAGGTAGCGGACAATCTGCCCCTTCTTCCCCGTTGGAGAGGGGGAGAAATCAATAAACAGCTGGGAGGTGCCGCCATTGTTCACGCAGTCGGAAAAATGAAGCCAGTGCAGGCCCTCCAAATCACGGGTGACGGCCTCGTCCACCGAATCGCCGAATTCCCGGTGAATCAGATAGTCCGCCCACTCCGCGAACTGGTCCCTGGTGTCGATCATCTGCCTGGCGGATAAAAGATAGTAGGGATACTCCTCCATATCCGAGCCGAGAAACAGGCAGCATACCTCTCCCTTGGGATATTTCCGGTAATACGTCCCGTCCACCAGCCGCAAAAGCTCCAGCAGGCTTTCCGGAGCATCGGGATAGAGGGCCGTCAGCGCGGCCAGATCCTCCTCCCGCGCCCCCTGGGCCGCGGCGGAGAGATTGTCCCAGCTCTCGCCGCCGCCATTGACCCGGTAGGCCTGTTCCAGCCCCCGGAAATACTCCCGGGCCAGCTCCTGACTCCTGGTCATCTCTCCCCCGCCTCCACAATTTGATTACATAGCATTTCCGCCGCCCGGGGCAGGAGGACCCACTCCGCCTGCTCCATCACCCGGCGCTGCAAGGTCTCCGGCGTGTCCTCGGGCAGAATCTCCACCGCCTTTTGCAGCAGAATCCGCCCGCCATCGGGAAT
>JAAVHG010000128.1 GCA_014799855.1 Oscillibacter sp. | reverse complement strand
TATCACTGGGGCCAGCTACGGTATGGGCCAGACGATGGCGGAGCTGTTTGCCGAGGAAGGGGCCGCTGTCGTGCTGACTGCCCGAGGCCAGGAAAAGCTGGATGCTGTTGTAAATGGCATCCGCGCAAAGGGCGGGCGGGCCATCGGTCTTGTGGCCGATGTCTGCTCCACCGAGGATACCCAGCGGGTCTTTGCCGCCGCGCTGAAGGAGTTCGGGGATGTGGACATTCTCATCAACAACGCCGGGATCGGAGAGCAGAAGATCATCGACGAAACGGACGATGATTGGATGATGATGGTCATGAATACCAACCTGGGCGGTCCCATGCGCTACATTCGGGAGGCTTTAAAAATCTTCCTCCCGAAAAACGAGGGTGTCATCATCAATGTGTCTTCTGTCAACGGCACTCGTCCCTTCTGTGGGGCAGCCTACACCTCTACCAAGGGGGCGCTGAACACCTTGACGAAAAACGTGGCCATGCGCCTTGTGAATACCAATATCCGCTGCAACGCCGTGGCTCCCGGCGCGACGATCACTCCGGCGCATCTGGCGAACAAAGCCGGTGAGCAGCCTGGCGGCGCCAAGATGCTGGAATACAGCGGCCACTTCGTCTATTTCCCCGGCCCGGAGTGCGAGGCCATCGACCAAGCCTACGCCTGCCTGTACCTCGCCAGTAAGATGGGACGTGCCGTCCGGGGACAGGTTCTCCAGGTCTGCAACGGTGCGTTTCTGTAAGAAAGAGGCACTACATTATGAAAAAAAGCCTGGTTTCAATCATGGCCCTTTTGTGCGCCTCCCTCATGCTCACAGCTTGTGGTACGAATGGAGGTTCTGGCAACACTACGCAGACAAGCCAAACGATTAACCCCTCCGTTTCTAATTCTGACGAGACAACGCCGGGAACAGAGAGCCAGGAGCCAGAGAAACGGGTGGCAAAGGATGATGCTCAAATGCAGACGGACGATCCTGCCATGCCCACCAGAGTGATCGAAAACGGCATCCGGATCAATATCCACTTTGGGGACACAATTCTTCCCGGTATCCTGAATGACTGTGACACGGCAAAGGCGCTGATTGATCTGCTGCCCTATACCGTGCGCATGAACAGCTACTCCCACGATTTCTGCGGTGTGATGCCCGATGAACTTCCATACAATGAGGACGAAGTGCACTATGGGTGGCTGAACGGTGATATTGATTACGCCATTGACGCCCCCTATTTTACCATTCTTCACTCTGATGAAGATATATCCGAGCGGTATGGGTATCAGGTGAATATCGGCGTTCTGGACTGCGAANTNTCCCAAATCCGGGAATTGAGCGGGAGCTATGATGTTTTGATTGAACTGGCAGAGTGAGGNANCNANNATGAACAGGAAAAAGTTTCTTCTNCCNACTGNGATGANCGCNNTGCTGGTTTTNCTGCTTACGGCCTGCGGNGNCAAAGNAGCAGNCGCGGATGATANGAGNCCAGCNCCGGAAGTCACGGAACCCGNCCAAACNGGTGGTGCGGCAGAAGCCTACACAAAGTATGCGGACTATGAACCGNTGCAGGCTGTCCCGGCAGAACTGATTCCCGGTACNAATCATAANGTCNTGATCGCNTNCTTTTCCAGGTCGGGGAACACCAATATCNCGNATGGTGTNGANGCAGTTTCCTCTGCCAGCTTGANGGTGAACGAGGATGGAAGTACCNTGGGCAATACGGAACAGATNGCNGGATGGATTGCCGAAATGACCGGCGGGGACCTGTTCCTGATCCAGACNGAGTACACCTATCCTGTTGACTATGATCAGACGGTGGAAGTTGGGGAAGGCCAGGATATAGANGGTTATCNTCCCAATTTGATTTCCNACCTGGAGCAAGTGGAACAGTACGANACNGTGTATTTGGTCTACCCNATCTGGCACTATACNCTANCNGTTCCCACCGCNGCATTTCTGGNTGAGTANGATTTNAGTGGAAAGACCATATACGCTTTTGCNGCAAACGCNGGGAGCCGGTTTGCGGATTCNATCGAAAAGATACAGGCCGCTGAGCCGGAAGCCACTGTGATCGAAGGTATCTCCGTATCCCAGCGTGAAATGGATGGAGCCAAGGATGCCGTTTCTGCAAAGATTCAGGAGTTGATGGAGGAAGTTCCATCAGTGGGAGAAACAAATGAAAAGGAGCAGGCTGCTATGAAAATGAACGTCCAGGTCGGGGCATATACCTTTACCGCGACACTGGAGGACAACGATGCCGTTCGGGAATTGACGGAAATGATGCAGNCGGGGCCTGTCACCATCAATATGAGCGACTACTCCGGGTTTGAGAAAGTCGGCCCTCTCGGAAGAAGCCTTACCACCAGCAACAGCCAGACCACAACTGCGGCAGGTGACATTGTACTCTACAACGGGAATAATATTGTCATGTTCTACGGCAGTAATTCCTGGAGCTACACCCGGATCGGAAAAATTGACGACCTCACCGACTGGACAGCGGCTCTTGGCAGCCGGGACATTACCGCGACTTTTACTCTGGCGGAATCATGATATGGAGGAACTTCTCATGGAAGAAAAATTGACTTTTGTTCAGGATTGGGATAAGACGTATCCCGCGAGTGAAATGGTAGAGCATCGCAAGGTGACGTTCCACAACCGCTATGGCATTACACTGGCAGCAGATTTGTACCAGCCCAAGGAGGCATCCGGGAAACTGGCGGCGATTGCAGTGTGCGGTCCTTTCGGCGCGGTGAAGGAGCAGGCTTCCGGCCTGTACGCGCAGACTATGGCTGAGCGCGGCTTTCTGACGATTGCCTTTGATCCCTCTTTTACGGGAGAGAGCGGCGGGGTACCCCGCTATATGGCCTCTCCGGACATCAACACCGAGGACTTCCAAGCGGCGGTGGACTTCCTGTCTGTGCAGGAAAATGTGGACCCGGAAAAAATCGGGATCATCGGTATTTGCGGCTGGGGTGGTATGGCCCTGAACGCGGCAGCGATTGATACTAGAATCAAGGCCACTGTCGCCTCGACGATGTACGATATGACCCGCGTGAACGCAAAAGGCTACTTTGATGCCGAGGACAGCGAAACGGCCCGCTATGAAAAGCGGAAAGTCATGAATGCCCAGCGTACCGCAGATTACAAAAGCGGAACGTACACCTTGGGCGGCGGCGTGGTTGATCCTCTGCCGGAAGACGCGCCTTTCTTTGTTAAGGATTACTATGATTACTACAAGACTGGCCGCGGCTATCATGCCCGGTCGCTGAACTCCAACAGCGGCTGGAATGTGATTGGTTGTATGTCCTTCCTGAATCAGCCNATTTTGCAGTACAGCAGCGAGATCCGCAGTGCAGTTTTGGTTATGCACGGAGAAAAAGCCCACTCCTGCTATTTCAGTAAGGATGCCTATGCTGCCATGACCAAGGGTAGCCCCTACGCAGACAACAAGGAACTGCTTCTCATCCCGGACGCCGTGCATACGGACCTGTACGACGGCGGCAGGAAAGGTGCGATCCCGTTTGATAAGCTGGTGCAATTCTTCGGGAAACACCTGGGCATTTCTGTAAAACAGGAGCAATAAGAAAAGAAATTTTCATTTCTCATTGATGGAGGTTTTGAACATGAGTAAGAAAGTATTGATTATTTCCACCAGCCCCCGGATGGGCGGCAATTCTGATACGCTGGCGGAGGAATTTGCCAAAGGCGCACGGGAGTCTGGGCATGAGGTCGAGAAAATTGGCCTGTGGGACAAAACGATTGGCTTCTGCCGGGGCTGTCTGGCTTGCCAGAAAACGGGGCGCTGCGTGATTCACGATGACGCAGACGTCATTGCCCAGAAAATGCTGACGGCGGATGTGATCGTCTTTGCNACTCCCATCTACTANTACGAGATGTCCGGNCAGATGAANACCATGCTGGANCGNGGGAANCCNCTGTATTCTTCCGATTATGCGTTCCGGGAAATCTATCTGCTGGCTGCGGCGGCGGACACCAATGAGAACGCGATGGATGGCGCCATCAAGGGCCTGGAAGGGTGGATCGCCTGCTTTGAAAAGGCACGGTTGGCTGGTATGGTCTTCGGCGGCGGTGCGGATGCCATTGGAACCATTCAAGGAAATCCCGCACTGAAAGAAGCCCTTGAGATGGGAAAAGCAGTCTGAGTACATAACTGTGGAGGAACTGCTGATGAAAAAGAAATTGATCATGGCTCTGGCCAGTGTTTGCTTCCTGCTGGCTCTGTCCATTCCAGCCCATGCCGCTGTTTCAGATACCGGATTCTCAGATGTAGCATCAGATGCTTGGTATGCTGACGCTGTAACTTATTGCCTGAATAATGGCCTGATAAGCGGCACCACTGCCACAACCTTCTCTCCGGATATGGCAACATCCCGTGCAATGCTGGTAACAATCCTTTACCGACAGGCGGGAAGTCCCACAGTTTCACGAGTCGCAGACTATATGGATGTACCTCCTGATTCCTGGTATGCGGATGCTCTGAATTGGGCATCTGCACAGGAGATCGTCAGCGGATATCGTGATGGCCGGTTTCGCCCTAATGATTCGATTACACGAGAGCAGTTCATAACAATTTTATGGCGTGGAGTGGGCAGCCCAACTCCAAGTCACACAGAAGTCCGCTTCACAGATCAATCGACTATTTCTGCGTACGCAATCGATGCTGTAGCATGGGCGCGGGAAAATGGCATTATCGGCGGTGGGGATGATGGTCGATTCTCTCCACACGAAACTGCGACTCGCGCTCAGACAGCGGTTATACTCTACCGCTGGTTAACCAACGGTGACGGCGAGGGAGTCCCTGCAGCCCCCACATCTGATGATGAATCGATCAGTGAAGAAAATACGATGATTGATTTGGAGATTACCATTGCAGGACAAGTATTTACCGCGAAGCTCTACAATAATGAATCAACCCAGGCCCTGCTCCATCAACTGCCTCTAACCGTTCGCATGGACGAGTTAAACGGCAATGAAAAGTATTATTTTATGCCGAACGCTCTCCCGACCAATTCCGAACGTCCCGGCGAAATTCACACTGGTGATTTCATGCTCTATGGTTCTAATTGCCTTGTACTGTTTTATAAAAACTTTTCTTCCTCCTATAGCTACACACGTTTAGGCTATATCGAAGATACAGAGGGATTCGCAAAGGCAGTAGGGAATGGCAGCGTTTTCGTTTCCTTTGAGTACGAAATATAACCAATATCAGCATATCACAAGAATGACATTTCATAATCTGCCAAGTGACGGCCTATACAGAGTAAAGAGAAACGCGGCAATCACAATTTTGCCGGGCTTCTCTTTGCGCTGTTTCAATCACCTAAAATAAAGGCGCTTTGCGCTGGAAAGGAGAAACTCATGAACATTCGGAAGCCGATAGACTACAGCGCTATGTACGTCGTGCTGAACACACTAATAGCGATGTCCTTGCCGCAGATGGAGTTGTACCATGAAATCGGCAAGCTCGTCAGCGCCAGACCGGAGAAAGGGGCCGCCGTTGCCGCCGCTGAATATCTCCGCAAAACGTATCCTGACGATTCTGGTTTCTCCCCCAGAAACCTCCGCCGGATGCGGGATTTTTACAGCGCCTATGAGGACGCTCCGGAGGTGCTGGCAAAGACCATGACCATTGGCTGGACACAGAATATCGTCATTTTAGAAAATTGTAAAACGCTGGAAGAACGCACTTGGTACATCGACGCTGTCCGTCAGTTAAATTGGCCAAAGACAGAACTGCTGGAGAGGATTGCCGGCGGGTCACATAAGAACAGTGCGCCGGTCCTGTGTTCCAATGAAGCTCCAGAAGATCAGACATCTTTTGAAACAGTCCTTTCAAACAAAATCAGACTGCACGCAAGTTCCCAGACGGATTTTTCTCGACTTCAGCCGCGGGAACTGGTATACTGGAGCAAACAACCCCCTCAGAACGAGCGGAAGAACGGTGCGGGCCACGAACGTCGCGACGGACTCCGCCGTGCTGGACATGCCATCCGGGATGAAGGCGCTTACTGCTATGTAAGGCAAACGGAATTCGGATCGGATGTTCGTTTTCAAATCATCGGAAAGGAATGTGTGAATATGAAAAAGCTTGGCTTTGGACTGATGCGCCTCCCCCTCCTTGACCCAGCGAACGACGCCTCCATTGACATGGAGCAGCTCAAGAGCATGGTGGACCTGTTTCTTGAAAAGGGGTTTACCTATTTTGACACCGCCTGGATGTATCAGGGCTTCACCAGTGAACGGGCGGCCAAGGAGGCTCTGGTGGACCGCCATCCCAGAGAAAGCTTCACGCTGGCCACCAAGCTCCACGCCGGTTTCTTCCATTCTCCCGAAGAGCGGGAGGAGGTGTTCAGCGCCCAGCTCGAAAAAACCGAGGCGGGCTATTTTGACTATTATCTCCTCCACGGTGTTGACGCCGGCGGTTATCCCAAATTTGAAGAATTGGACTGTTTCGGCTGGCTGCTGGACAAAAAGGCCAAGGGCCTGATCCGGCACGCGGGCTTCTCCTATCACGACAACGCCGAGCTGCTGGACGAAATTCTGACCAGGCATCCGGAGACGGAATTTGTCCAGCTCCAAATCAACTATCTGGACTGGGAGAGCGAATGGATCCAGAGCCGCAAGTGCTATGAGGTCTGTGTGAAGCACAAGAAGCCGGTAATTGTCATGGAACCGGTAAAGGGCGGTACTCTCGCTCGTATTCCCCAGGAGGCGGAGGCGCTTTTCCAGGGAGCTGACCCGAAAATGTCCATCCCAAGCTGGGCCATTCGTTTCGCCGCTTCCCTGCCGAACGTGATGATGGTCCTCTCCGGAATGAGTTCCCTGGAGCAGATGGCGGATAATCTCTCCTACATGGCAGACTTCACGCCTCTCACGGAGGACGAAACCGCCCTGTGCCATAAAGCCGCCGGTATCATCAACAGTCAGATCGCTGTCCCCTGCACCGGATGTTCCTACTGCACCGAGGGGTGCCCCCAGCACATCGCCATTCCCCAGTATTTCTCCCTGTACAACGAAATTACCCGGGAAGATATGGAACACAAGGGCTGGACAGTCTCCTTCGCCAACTACGACGCACTGACGCAGAAATTCGGAAAGGCGGCGGACTGCATAGCCTGCGGCCAGTGTGAAAGTATCTGTCCCCAGCGTTTAAAGATCGTTGACTACCTGAAGGAAGTCTCCATCCGCTTTGACCATACATAAGCGAGGGATAAGGCATGGTTCAAAAATTTGAATACCGGTTTCCCCCGGCGGGGGAAAACCGGCGCATTCATCTGTATCTGCCCGATGGATACGAACAAAATCAGGAACGCTATCCGGTGCTGTATATGTTCGACGGGCACAATCTGTTCTTCGACAGTGACGCCACTTATGGAAAAAGCTGGGGGCTGAAGGACTTTCTGGACCGCTGGGAAAAGAAGCTCATCGTCGTGGGCATGGAGTGCGGCCACGCGGAGGGGCAGCGAATCAAGGAATACTGCCCCTACCCCAGCCACACCCGGAGCTTCGGCGACATCGACGGGCAGGGCGCCGCCACCATGGAGTGGATCGTCCACGACTTGAAGCCTTACATTGACAACACCTACCGCACCTGGTCCCACCGGGAGGCCACCGCCATCGGCGGGTCCAGCATGGGCGGTCTGATGGCTCTGTTCGCCGTGCTGCGGTATAACCAATGGTTCTCTAAGGCGGCGGCCGTCTCCCCAGCGGTCTTCTTTGCCGTAGACGGCCTTCGCCAAGAGGTCCGGGAACCGCTGGATGAGGACACCCGCATTTTCTTCAGCTGGGGTACGGAGGAGCTCGGGCCGGAACACATCGCTCAAGTGGACGGCATTGTTCGGGAACTGGAAACCGGTATACAGCGGCACGGCACCCGGACCTACCGGTACTGCCAGCCCGGCGGACAGCACAACGAGGCCAGCTGGGAACGGCAGGTCCCCATGTGGATGGAATTTCTGTGGTATTGAGAAGATGACCGGTATGGTAAACCGTCCTGTTTTCATCTGATACAAAATATCCAGATTGTCGGGATGTTCCACAAACCCGCCGAAATCACATGATTTCGGCGGGTTTTCGTAATTTTTGAGGCGTTTTCCCGGCCGTGTAAATTCCTTTGACTCACACCGTGACCCACACGGCGAAATGTCTGGAAATATTCAGAGAGAACAAAAGAGCACCGGAGAGCAGATTCTATGCCCTCCGGTGTGTACGCCTTTTTACATGACCTCCGCCATAAATCCGCTAATCTTTTTCGCCGCGTCCTTCTGCATTTCCTTCGTCACGTTTGTGTAGACATCCAGCGTGAACTCCGCCGAGTAGTGACCCAGCATCCCGGAGACTGTCTTGGGGTCTACGCCGTTTTGCAGTGCCATAGTGGCGAAGGTCCTACGCAAATCATGGAAGCGAACGTGTTCTTCGATACACGCCCGTTTCAGTAGCTTTTTGTGTATCCTGGCCACGCAGTCCGGGCCGTACATCCCTCCTGTAACTGGAGACGGGAACAGGTAGGGGCTGAATGGATGGTTTTTGCGATCCTCCACCAGAAGCCGGACAGCCTCGTCATCAATATACACGGTTCTGACTGAATTTTTCGTCTTGGGTTCTGTCACCCGCAGTTCTCCCTTGCCTCGGCTTACAGATTTGGAGATCGTCAAGCACTTTTCCTTGATGTTCAGATCTGTCCAGAGGAGGGCCAG
>JAAVHG010000127.1 GCA_014799855.1 Oscillibacter sp. | reverse complement strand
CGCCTGCCGGATATGTGCTGGTCTGTTCTGCCGGAGGATGGTTCCCTGATCCATATTGCCAAAGACGTTGGCTATCAGGTGTCGGAGGACAGCTCGGAGAATCCCAGTCTGAACCGGCGTATGGCGGATTACCGCAACAGAGAGCGGGGTATCTCCCAGGCACAGAAGCAGGCCATGCTGCAGGGCTGTCTGTCCGGCTGGGACTCCCCCGCCGCTGACCCGAAAGCCTATGCGCAAAATTCTATGCAGATGGGCGGGATGACATTTGAGTAAGCCGATCTTCTACGTATATGCCGCCAGAAATAAGTCCGATACAAAAGTGTTCCTGATCCTGCCCGCCACACCCTATAAGATTCTGGATGCACTGGACCAGCTCCGGCTGGACGTGAACGATAATAGAACGCTCTTAAAATTTGGAATCAAGGATGACATTACCATACATAACGGCGTATAGAGAAGTCGAACGCTGTTGACGATCAATCGCGGTTTCAAAGCTTGGGCATCCAGAGGACTCTGCCCTCTGGATGCCCGCGGCCTTTGAAGAGGTCAACCAAACTTTCATTTGCGCTCCGCCCTCTCCGCATCAGCATCGGCTCATCAGCCTCTTCATCGCGGCCTCCAGTCCCTCGGCGGAAAGGCTGTACATAGGGAAATGCTGCCCCAAATACCAATGGGTCTGACTCCAGTAATCCGGTTGGCTGGGCATGGGCTCCGGATTCAGCCACACCAAGTAGGGATATTGTTTCTTCAGCCGCTCCAGCCACTCCAGGCCGGAGGGACCATAGGACCGCTTTACCCAGTCGTACCGTTTCTCTTTGAGCTCATAGGGGTGCATGGCGGCGTCGCCTACAAGGATAACCTTATACTCACTTCCGAAGTTCTGTAAGACCCACTCGGTGGGTTCCGCTCCCCCACGGTAGAGGGAGGGATCGTTATAGAGCTCGGAATAGACGCAGTTGTGAAAGTAATAGGTGTGCAGTTCCTTGAAATGGTTCGACCGCTGGGCGGCCTGAAACAGCTGGGAGCAAAGCCCGGCATAGTACTCCATGGACCCACCGGAATCCATCAGCAGCAGAACCTTGACGGCGTTCTTCCGGGGATGGGTTTTCCGGATTTTCAGCAGGCCGCCGTTTTCACAAGTCTCATGGATGGTCCCGTCCACGTCCAGAACCTCTTCGCTGCTGTCCGCCTGACTGGAGAACTGCCGCAGCAGCCGGAAAGCCGTCTGGAACTGGCGGGTATCCAGGGTATTATCCCTCCGGAAGTCCCGGAAGCGCCGCTCCCCGGCCACCATCATGGCGGTGCGATGGCGCCCCTGACCGCCGATGCGAATGCCGCCGGGATGCCAGCCGCTGTTGCCAAAGGCGGATCGACCCTGAGTGCCGATCCAGTAGCTGCCGCCGTTGTGCTCCTCGGTCTGTTCCTTCAGGCGCTCCTCCAACAGCTTCAAAAGCTCCTCCGCGCTCTCCTCAGAGAACCCGGCCTGTTTCAGCTCCTCCAGCGTCCGGCCAAGGTCCTCCACCGGATGGTTCAGCCAATCCATCAGCTCCTCCGGCAGCTCACCTCCATAGGGAATGTCCTTGAAGAACTCCAGAAAGACCTGGTCGAAGCGGTCAAAGTCCGCCTCGCTCTTCACCAGCACAGCCCGGCACAGCTGATAGAATCCCGTCAGGGATGACTGGTGCAGTCCCCGGGACAGGCCCTCCAGAAGGGTCATCCACTCGTCAGGGGTCACATCCAGCCCCCGGCCGCGGAGCAGGTAAAAAAAGGCGATAAACATAGGCGTCAGCGGCCGTTCCGCAAGGTGCGGAGGTCCTTGTCCTTTTTCAGGAGGACCCCGGCGAAGGGAATCTCCTTCCGGACGCACTTGGGGTCCACCCCTCCGGCGATCAGGGCCCGGAGCCAATCCACCAGCTCGGAGGTGCTGGGTTTTTTGTCGATTCCCCGCAGTTCCCGGAGCCAGTAAAAAGCGGCCATGGCCTGGTGGAGCAGGTCGTCCTCCAAGTGGTCGAAGTGGACCCGGAGGATGCGCTCCATCTGCTCCTGATCCGGGAACTCGATATAATGGAAAACACAGCGGCGGAGGAAGGCGTCGGGCAGTTCCTTTTCGGCATTGGAGGTGATGATAACAATGGGACGCTTTTTGGCCCGGACGGTCTCCCGGGTCTCCGGGATATAGAACTCCATCTGGTCCAGCTCCCACAACAGGTCATTGGGAAACTCCAGGTCGGCCTTGTCGATTTCGTCGATCAGCAGGACTGCCTGCTCCTCGGACCGGAAGGCCTCCCCCAGCTTGCCCAGCTTGATATAGCGGGCGATGTCGTCCACGCCGTGGGTGCCGAATTGGCTGTCATAGAGGCGCTGAACCACGTCGTAGACATACAGACCATCCTGGGCCTTAGTGGTAGATTTCACGTTCCAGATGATGAGTTCCTTTCCCAACGCCTGGGCCACGGCCTGGGCCAGCATGGTCTTGCCGGTACCGGGTTCGCCTTTGATTAAGAGAGGTTTTTCCAGCGTCACTGCGATGTTCACGGCAGTCATCAGCTCACGGGAGGCTACATACCGGTTGGTTCCTGAAAAGCTTTGCATCATATTTGTTCACCGTTCCTTTGCTGTTCTCCAATGAGAATCAAGAGTTGCGTAGAAGTGCGCGGAGAGCAGATAAAAGTTTCTCCAGCCTTTTCAAAAGCCGCAGGAACCCAGAGGGCCGTACCCTTTGGCCGCCTCCGCAGAGAGGAAATACCCTCCGTTCAGAGAAAAAAGTAGTGTGAAAATTATTGTATTCGTCCAACATAGCCGCACCGTCCGGTGGTTCTATGACTTCATATACTTAAGGCTCGCAATAGAACCATAAGATGCGGCCAATAACGTCTTTGCCGCAAAGCTGGTAGACAACCTATATTGTTTTTGATCCGCACTCTCGGACGGTGTTCCCGTCCTGGCCCGTTTCAAGCGCACTGATTATAAGATACCAAAGCCTTGGGGATCCTGCAACCACAAATTTTACCTTTAGGAAAAACACTCCTGTGAAGTTTACAACTCTGTCCAAGTATGAAACACAGTATAATATGGTTTCCATGATATTACAACTCAAAATCCACGGTATCAGTATTCTCTGTGAGCTAATTACTCTCACCGTTCATTTGTAAACCAGACACTCAAAAATAATAGGTTGTATTTCTCCTATTTCTTGTGTATAATAAATTCAGGAGGAGGTTAATGTTTATGAAAATCAATACAAACAGCTTGGTCTCTATTACAGAAGCAAACCAAAACTTTTCTCGCGTAGCCCGCTTGGTAGACGAGACCGGCTCCGTCGTCATTCTCAAAAATAATGTTCCCCGCTACTTGGTAATCGATTTTCAGCAGGCGGAAGAAGAGCGTGAAGCCCTGGATGAGGACATCGTGGCAATTTCCAGCCGTCTGATTCGCAAGAACAAGGCTGCTTATCAGGAGTTGGCAAAATGATTCGGTTAACGGTCGAACAAGTACGGCTGCTCCATCAGGACTTAATTGCGGAAACCGGAGGAACAGGAGGAGTGCGAGACGAAGGACTGCTGGACTCTGCGCTTCAATTGCCATTTCAAACCTTTGATGGTCAAGCATTGTATCCATCAATACAGCAGAAAGCCGCACGGTTGTGCAGTTCATTGGTAAACAATCACCCTTTTATTGATGGGAACAAACGAATTGGTATCCATACCATGTTGGTATTTCTTGCTGTAAATGGCGTAGAGCTTTCCTATACACAAGAGGAATTGGTTTCACTGGGACTTTCTTTAGCGGCAGGAAAATTATCTTGTGATGATGTTCTGAGATGGATCATGGCACACCAGTATGAGTAATCCTCATATTGTTTTTCATCAGTTAATGGTCTATCTAGGGCCCACTCCGCAACCTCGGAGACTTTGCGCTGTAACGGTTACAGGGAAAAAATAGAGGTTTCAGGTGCAAGGTTTTTTACCGGAAACGTCTCAAAACCCTTGCACTCAGTAAGTTGTCTCTTCCATATGGCAACAGGAATGGACCATGCTTTACCTGTATGTTCTTGGCTCAGTGGGGTTTTATATGGGTTGTTTGGGGCGTTTTCCATGCTTTGTGTACGCAACTCCCTTCCGAACGGGGGTTGCGGAGTAGGCCCTATCTAAAGACTTGATATTTCTTCTTTGTAGACAGTGGTGCAATACATCTCCTGTCCATAAATATGCTCTGATCGCTCATTTTGCCTACATAGAAGCTCATCCCGCATCAAATCCAAAGCTTGTGCCCGAGTACACGGAGATCGGACCGATGATGATTGCATATGGCATCAAATTCTCCATTGACCATGGGCTGGCTGGAGATGTGGTGCTTGAGGCTAAGACAGCAGAACTGGCGCGGCACTATGAAAAGGACTTTGGGGCCGTTCTGCCGCCGTCATTTGAAACTTCAGCGTCCAGATACTTGATTGCGGATGAAGCGGCTAAACGGATACTCTTTACCTATCTTGTTTAATCGAATAGGGGGTAGTTTGAATGTCGATCAACAAAGATCGTCCTTCTTCCGATGCGGCGTGGTACCTGCCGTAAGGATTCGGAATCAGAACGATTTTATCATATCTTCTTTTGGCTACGCCGAAAATATAACATTCATTGGGCCAGTGCAGATGAAAAAGAGCGACAATTTATTGAGGAGGTCACTCGGATAACATATGAGCGCGACAAAGCTCTAAGGCTGGGGCTCTCTCTGCGCAACATCCGACCTTCCTTCGCCTCTTGACCCACAACTCGACCCACGATAGGAAAAATCTGGGCGGAAACAATGGAGCAAACCAGATGCTGAAATAATAAAATCCGGGCACGAAATGNCCGGATGGAGTGGAAAGTACGTTGTTCTCTCCTTTATCGAATATTCACACGCATGAGGCCACTGGTTCGAGTCCAGTAGTCTCCACCAGAAGACCGAAACAATCTAGATCTCAAGGGCTGAAAGCCTAGAGTCGCAGATTGTTTCGGCCTTTTTATGCCCTCAAAAAACAACTTTTGATCAATAGATCTTTTAGGCCCATTCTGAATGACATACAGGATTCGAACTCCGTTTTTCAGAGATTGACCCGCAACCAGGCGAACAGCGCCCTTTTTGAACCGCCTGGTTTCTCTCTACCCCCATCATATCATAACAAAATTTCGCCGCCGGATTTGTTGGCTATGCCAGCAGTCCGGCTTTTTGTTTGGAAAACGGGCGCTAACAGAAAAGTGCCCGAAAATGCAAAAAAGATTAACTATTAGAAGTCAACCCCCCAAAAAGAAAGCTGGTGGAAAAAAGTTAGATGGTTCCAAAAGGGAATAGCAAAGCAGAGGTCCAAGAGGACCCCGGATAGCTATTGAGGGGAATCAAATCACTGGGCAGTAAGGCTGTCTGGATTTTTCCAGAGCGAAGATGAGCCGCACCAATTTCTTAGCGGCGTGGGATAGAGCGACATTGTAATGCTTACCCTCAGCCCGTTTTTTAGCCAGGTAGGCAGCAAAGGCAGGGTCCCAATGGCAAACGTACTTGGTGGCATTGTAAAGAGCGTAGCGCAGATACCGGGAGCCACGCTTCTCCATGTGGGGATAGCAGTTTTTAAGCTGTCCGGACTGGTAGGTAGAGGGAGACATCCCCGCGTAGGCCAGTAGTTTGTCGGGGGAGTCAAAGCGCGAAAAATCACCGACTTCGGCCAGGATCATGGCCCCCATACGGCAGCCAATACCCGGGATGGTGGTAATGGGAGAATGCAGTTCGTCCATAATAGTCTGGATTGCTGCTTCAATTTCTTCGATCTCAGCATCCAGCTCCCGAATAAGCCGGATGGTGTGCTGCAATTCCAGGGACTTGGCGGGCATTCTGGAGCCAATGGAACATCTGGCGGCATCTCGGATCTCCACAGCCATATCCCTCCCATAGTGGCCTCTGGAGGCTTCTCCTAGCAGGCTCTTCAGCCTGGTCAGATGTGCGGCGGCGATTTGTTTGGCTCCCGGAAATTCAGACAACAGCGCATAGACTGACGCCATGTGAAGTGTGGGCACCAGTTTTTCCAACTCAGGAAACAGGATACACACCAGCCTGGAAACAGAAGTCTTTAATTTGGCCCGCTCTTTTACCTTGTCAAAACGGTATCTGGTTAGTGACTTTAGCTCCTCATTGTGGTATGCTGTATCCGTGTAGGGCTTGAGGCCCGCATCGGACAGAAGCATAGCCGCAATCGTTCGTGCATCCACCCGGTCCGTCTTCGTCTTCCTGAGACTGAGACTTTTCCGGTAGAGGTTGGTGCGCAGAGGGTTCAAGACATAGGTGGCCAGACCGTTGTCAAGGAGAAACCCAAGGATGTTGCAGCTGTAATGCCCGGTTGCCTCAAGCCCTACTTTTATGCTGTTCTGAGGTGTGGAGCAGGCCCGAAGCTTGTCCAGCAGAACGTTGAAGCCCTCCAGGTTGTTGGGGATAGTGAACACCTCCGCCAGGGTTACGCCCTCAGAACTGAGGATGAAGCAGTCGTGCTTGTCCTTGGCCACATCAATACCAACGCAAATCATAATAAAACCTCCGGCGGTGAATTTGTGATGCTGCATCCACAGGACACTTTGCTTTTGTAGCCTTGTTCCACATAAACCGTCTGGCGGTATTTAACTGATCAACAAATCTGCAAAGGACTGTGGTTGGAACCTTTTTTGAACCATCTTGTGGTAGGAGTTAAAAACCAATCCACAGCATCCTTTACAGTGTAGCACAGCCCTTGGAGAGGGGCTCTAATAACTACCACTCTATAATACAAGGAGTTAAAACAGGAATGAAAAACAGTTATTTCAAAGAGCTGACCCTCAACCTTCAACACGAGGGTTTTACCGTAGGCCCGGAAGAGAACGGCCTCCTGCCGGTAGAACTGGATGGCCAACGCCTCTGCTGCGCTGTGGAAAACGGCGGAGTCAGGTACCGGGCAGAAGATGTGTCTGATGACAGCAGGGGCGCCGCCCTGGACAGAACCGCCGCTATTGTCGAAGCAACCCGCAAGTACATGCTCCAGATGGAGTCAGCGCCCATTTTGACCGCCAGTGGTTTGGAGGGAGACTA
>JAAVHG010000126.1 GCA_014799855.1 Oscillibacter sp. | reverse complement strand
AAAGATCATCACCTATTACGCACCCATCGCCTTCTTCGGCTTCTTCGCCGACCTTGTGGCCACCTACGGCCCCCAGATCACCGAAAACTACGCCCGGGCCCTGGCGGTGTACTATCCCCTCTGCTTTGTCTACATCTTCACCGCGTGGCCGCTGTTCGCCTGGTTCGGCGGCGGCAGGGGCGGCGTGCGGACCATGTTCCGCCACATCGCCAAGCCCGCCGTGGTATCCCTGGGCACCTGCTCCTCGGTAGCCACCATCCCCACCAATATGGAGGAGGCCGCCGACACCGGCATCCGCAAGGACGTATCCGACATGGTGCTGCCTCTGGGAGCCACCATGCACATGGACGGCTCCTGCTTCTCCTGCGTGCTGAAAATCGCCTTCGTGCTGGGGGTTTTTGGCCAAAAGCTCACCTTCGGGATGCTGGTTCCCGTGGTGCTGGTAGCGGTTCTCAGCTCCGTGGGCATGAGCGGCGTTCCCGGCGGCGGGTATATCGGCGAGTACATCATCTGCTCCATCTTCTTCCCCGCCCAGATGGAGATCGCTTTCCCCATCCTGGTGGTCATCGGCAATCTGGTTGACCCCCCCGCCACTATGATCAACGCCGCCGGCGACTATGTGGTCTGCTACATCGTCTCCCGCTTCGTGGACGGCAAGGACTGGCTGCAAAAGGCCATGGCGAAGAAAAGCTGAACCCCTTTTGAAATGACAAGAAATAGACGCTGGAGGTGGATACTGTTCCCTTTGCCTCCAGCGTCTATTTTATATGCTGACTCCCTCTCTTCCTCATCCGCTTTAAAAGCCGTATTGGACGCGTTTTACACTCTCCCCATATCCCGCCCGTTCATCAACCGCCGTTCAGCCCTCCATGGCCTCCTTGACGCTCTTTCCAAAGGGCGTGGCGGCAAGGCCGCCCAGGGCGGTCTCCCGGAACTCCACCGGCATACGGCGGCCCACGTCTCCCATACAGTCGATAACCTCGTCCACGGGAATCCGGCTCTCAATGCCCGCCAGGGCCATGTCGGCGCAGCTGACGGCGTTTACCGCCCCCACCACGTTCCGCTTCACGCAGGGGACCTCCACCAGTCCCGCCACCGGATCGCAGATAAGGCCCATAAGGTTTTTCAGCGCCATGGCCGCGGCGTGGGAAATCTGTGCCCCATCCCCGCCCCGGAGGGCGGTCAAGGCCCCCGCCGCCATAGCGGAGGCGGAGCCGATCTCCGCCTGACAGCCGCCGGAGGCCCCGGCGATGCAGGCCCGGTAGCCAATGACCGCGCCGATTCCGGCGGCCACGTAGAGGGCCCGCACCACATCCTCTTCCTCCGCCTGCCCGGAGCGGAACAGGGGCGCCAGCACCGCCGGAAGAACGCCGCAGGCCCCCGCCGTGGGGGCCGCCACGATTTTCCGCATACAGGCGTTGGACTCCCCCACGCACAGGGCCGCGGCAATCACCCCCTGCAAATAGGGCCCGGAGAGGGCCTTCCCTCCGGCGGCGTAGGCCCGCATTCTCTCCCCGTCGCCACCCACCAGTCCGCTGAGGGACCGGAGGTCCTTTTGATAGCTGTCCACAGACTCCCGCATAGCCTGCCAGGTGAGGCGCATTTTTTCCCAGGAGGCCTCCTCCGTCACCTGCCGCTCCTCCATGTCCGTCTCCAAAACCACCCGCCAAAAGGGGATGTTCCGTTCCTCCATCTTATCCAAAATCTCCCGCATGGAATCCAGCGCCATGGTCAGTCCTCCTCCCGCTCATAATACGTCACCCGCTTCACGCCGGGAATCTCGGAAATCAGCAGCCGGGTTACCGGAGGGATTTTCTGGTCCGTCTCCATCACCATCAGGGCGTCGCCGCCCCGGCGGTCCCGGCAGAGGCTGGTTCCGGCAATGTTCACCCTGGCCCGGGAAACCTCCCTGGCCACCTCCGCCAGCGCCCCGGTGATATCCCTATGGCGGACAATCAGGGTGTTGAACTGGCCGGTGAAGCTCACCTCCACGCCGTTGAGCCGGTCAACCCGAATACGCCCCCCGCCAGTAGAGGCCGCCTGCATCTCCAGCCGCCGTCCCGACTCCGCGTCCAGGGTCAGTAAAGCGGTGTTGGGATGGGCCTCCCGAAGCCGGGCGGGGTAGAAGGAGAACTCCATCCCCCGCTCCCCGGCAAGCGTAAAGCTGCGGGGAATGCGCAGATCGTCAGGGGCCATGCCCAGAAGCCCCGCCACCAGTGCCCTGTCCGTGCCGTGGCCCCGTCCGGTCTCGGCAAAGGAGCCGTAGAGGCCGATCTCCGCCCGGACGGGCTCCTCCCCCAGCAGAGTCCGGGCCATACGGCCAATGCGGACGGCTCCCGCCGTGTGGGAGCTGGAGGGCCCCACCATCACCGGACCAAGAATATCAAAAATATCCAGCATCTTTCCCTCTCCTCCTCCCGGACCGCCGGGGCGCTCCGGGCGTTTGCTGCCTATATTATGTCACACTTCCCGCCGTTTCTCAATACACAGTTCCCGGTTTTCCCCAGACGGCCCGGAAAAATCCCCGCCAAACGGGAACCTTCTCCGCCAAATTTCTCCCTTGCCTTTTGGAAAACTCTGTGGTATGCTATGTCCGATTACTTGATGATAAAGCGAGGTTTTTACGGATGAAGTATTCATTCTATCCCAGCGGCGTCTGCTCCCAGGAAATGATTGTGGAGCTGGACGATTCCGGCATCATTCAGGACTTAAAGGTCATTGGCGGCTGCAACGGCAATCTGGGCGGCATTGCCGCCCTGGTGCGGGGTCTGGACGCCAAGGAGGCCATCCGGCGGCTGAAGGGCATCCGCTGCGGCCCCCGCCCCACCTCCTGCCCGGATCAGCTGGCGAAGGGGCTGGAAGAGGCCCTGACGGAGCTGGGCAAGTAAAGGAAAATCTGACAAATAAAGGACGCCTGCGTTATGAAGATCGTATTGGTCATCGACCAGTTTGACGACGCCAACAACGGCACCACCATCAGCGCCCGCCGGTTTGCCACCGCCTTGAAGCAGCACGGCAACGAAGTGCGGGTCATTGCCACCGGCAAGCCCACGGACTATAAATACGCCGTGCGCCAGATGAAATTCCTCCCCATTGTGGAGCACCTCATCACCAGCCAGGGAATGCGCCTGGCCATTCCCAACCGCCATGTGTTTGAAAAGGCGGCGGCCTGGGCGGACGTGGTTCACTTCCTCATGCCCTCCCCCCTGGCCATTATGGGGCTGAAGCACGTGGAAAAGCTGAACATCCCCCACACGGCGGCCTTCCACTGCCAGCCGGAGAACATCACCTTCACCCTCCACCTGGGCAACAGCCGCCGGGTAAACGATTTCGTGTACAGCAAATTCCGGGACACCTTCTTCAACCGCTTCACCCACATCCACTGTCCCAGCCAAATGATCGCCAACCAACTGACGGAACACGGCTACACCGCCCAGCTCCATGTCATCTCCAACGGCATCAGCCCCGAGTACGTATACGGCAAGCAGCCCAAGGAGGACTGGATGGCGGGAAAGTTCAATATCCTGATGGTGGGCCGGTACGCCGGAGAAAAGCGGCAGGACGAGCTGATCAACGCCGCCGCCAAATGCCGCCATGCCCAGGAAATCCAAGTTATTCTCCCCGGCAAGGGCCCCCTGGAGCACAAATACCGGAAGCTGGCGGAAAAGCTGCCCAACCCCATTGTCATGCAGTTTTACGANCCGGCGCGGCTGCTGGANATNCTCCACATGGCGGANCTATACGTCCACACCTCCGACGCGGAGATCGAGGCCATGAGCTGCATGGAGGCNTTCGCCTGCGGCCTGGTGCCCGTCATCGCCGACTCCCCCCGCTCCGCCACGCCCCAGTTTGCCCTGGATGAGCGGAGCCTCTTCCCCGCCGGGGACGTTGACGCTTTGGCGGAGCGGATCGACTATTGGATCGACCACCCGGAGGAGCGGAAAGCCATGGAGCTTCGCTACGGGGAACACGCCAANCAGTACGCCCTNGACCGNTCTATCCAGCTGACAGAAGAAATGTTCCGCCAAGCCATCGCCGAGCAGCCGGCAAAGCGCAGATAAAAAGTTTTTGGTCAAGCTTTTTACAAAAAGCTTGCGGGGTGCAGGGGCAGAGCCCCTGCAAGCCCCCGTAACCAACGCGCAAAGCGCGGCCAAAAGCCCTCCGTCCCGCAAAAGGCGGCAGCGAAGCGCCCCGCCGNTCCCCCAATANNCCCCCCACCCAAANGAAAAACCCNCACCTNNANTAAAAGGAGAACCTCCATGCCCAACAGCCAGCTAACCCAGTGGGCCGCCAAGCTGCAAAGCATCGCCCAAGCGGGCCTCTGCTACAGCGAAAGCAGCTTCGACCAAGAGCGTTACCAGCAGATCCGGGACATCGCGGCGGAAATGATGGCCGCCCAAACCGAAATGCCCCTGGAAAAGGTAAAGGACATCTTCTGCGGCGAATCCGGCTACCAAACCCCCAAGCTGGACACCCGCGCGGCAATCTTCCAAGGAGACCGCGTCCTCCTGGTCAAGGAGCTGGACGGCCGCTGGTCCCTCCCCGGCGGCTGGGTAGACGCGGATATCTCCGTCGGCGAGAGCGCCGTAAAAGAGGTCTTCGAGGAAGCGGGCCTAAAGGCCTCCATCGATTTAGTGGTGGCCATCCAGGACCGGGACCGCCACAACCTGCCTACATACCCATGGAAGGTGTGCAAGGTGCTGGTCCTCTGCACCGCCCTGGGCGGGGAGTTCACCCCCAACACGGAAACCTCGGAGAGCGGCTACTTCGCCCTGGACGAGCTTCCTCCCCTGTCGGAGCACAGAAACACCGCCGAGCAAATCGCCCTCTGCTTCCAAGCCAAGCAGGCCGAGCATTGGAAAACGGTTATTGAGTAGTTTTCGGCACGCCGCACCCCGGCAAAGGCGGAAAGCCCCTGCCCGCGGCAAATGCGGGACAGAAGCCCGTTTCTTTCAACAGCTTCCGACTCGCGCTTCCCGTTCCCGCCCCCTATCTGAACCGCCGCGCCGTCCGGTCACACCGGGCGGCGCTTTCGCATACCATAGAGCAGCGACGAAGGAGGAATGAACATGGCATATTCCGACCGGGAGCTGCTGGCGCGCCTGATCCAATGCGAGGCGGGCGGCGAGGGAGACATTGGGATGAAGGCCGTGGCCGGCGTGGTGATGAACCGCGTCCACGCCAAGGGCGGCGAGTACGCCCGGGTGGGGCAGGGCAGCATCCGCAACATCATATTCCAGCCCTACCAGTTCGTCTGCGCCAGCGAGACGGAAAACGGCGCCTATAATCCCCAAAACATCTACAATATGCGGCCGGAGGAGATCCATTTCCAAATCGCTGACTGGGCTATCGCGGGAAACCGGGTGCCCGATGTGGCGGAGTCCCTGTGGTTCTACAATCCCTTCGGGCCAACCTGCCGCTCCCGCTTCCCATCGGACGTGGGCTACTGGCAGACACGCATCGGCGATCATTGTTTCTACAACCCGACAAATGCTTACTACAGAACCTGACCGTTAAATCCTACCGCGCAACAGCTTACATCATCATTTGAAGAGGTGTTATTATGCCGCGTATGCAAAATCCCTATCTCCCCGCCTCCGGCGCCAACGGCGGCGGCTTCGACTGGTCCAGCGAAATCAGCGGCCAGCCCGGTTTTCAGGATCTGCCCCAACAAAGCGGACAGATCACCAATATCCAGGTGAACCAGCACCAGCAGAACAATCATACATCCAGCCCCGCCCCCATCCAGCCCTTCCCCGGCGGCCAAACCGGAGGGCAAGCCGCCGGAGGACAGACCGGAGGCCAAACTGGCGGGCAAGTCAACGGAGGACAGACCGGAGGCCAAACTGGCGGGCAGACCAACGGAGGGCAGACCAACGAGCAGACCAATGGAACGTCCATGGGGCAGACCTC
>JAAVHG010000125.1 GCA_014799855.1 Oscillibacter sp. | reverse complement strand
GGAACATTTTCATCTGCTCCCGGCTGGTGTTCTGGGCCTCGTCCAGAATGATGAAGCTGTCATCCAGGGTCCGGCCCCGCATATAGGCCAGGGGGGCCACCTCGATGTTGCCCCGTTCCAGATATTTTTGGTAGGTCTCCGCCCCCAGCATATCGAAGAGGGCGTCGTACAGGGGCCGCAGGTAGGGGTCCACCTTGGACTGCAAATCCCCCGGCAGGAAGCCCAGCCGCTCCCCGGCCTCCACGGCGGGACGGGTGAGAATAATGCGGTTCACCTGCTTGTCCCGGAAGGCCTGGACGGCGGCGGCTACCGCCAGATAGGTCTTGCCTGTTCCGGCGGGGCCTACGCCGATGGTGACGGTGTTGGACAATACCGATTGAATATACTCCTTCTGCCCGATGGTCTTGGGCTTGATGGGCCGGCCCTTGGCGGAGATGCACAGCACGTCCCCCGCCAGATCCNCGATCTGCTGTTCCTTCCCGGCCCGGACCAGGCTCACCACATAGCGNACNTTCTGTTCGCCGATGGCCTCCCCCCGGCTGGACAGGGTCAGGAGGGCCTGGATGGCCTTGCAGGCGGGCATGACGTTTTCCGGGTCGCCGTCCACACGGAGCTCTCCGTCCCGGTTCACCACGGAGACGGAGAACTCCTGCTCCAGCAGGCGGATATTTTCGTCAAAGGAGCCGAAAANGTTCACGGCCTGTTCCAGCCGCTCGATACCGATCCTCTGTTCCAAANGCGGTTCACTCCTTTTCCGGGGAACCGGGGAAAGCGNNGCTTTATCCCTGGGTTCCCTCGTCGGTTTCATTGGTGTAAATNGGCGTCCGCACCCCGATTTCCTCCACGCACTCGGCGGAGAGGGTCACCTCCAAAGCGCCCTCCCGGCCGCGGGAGGAGCAGAGGGTGGACCGGACCTCCCCGTAGGGCTCCACGGTCTCGTGGAGNTAGGCGGTGAGAAGCTCCTCCGCCTGCCGCTCCGCCTCCTCCGGCGTTACGGCGACNGATACCGGCTCGTAAAACCGNTAGGTTTCCGTCACCACCGTCAGGGGAAGGGGGACGCCCAGCAGGGTCAGGGGACGCCTGNTGGTTATTTTATCATATTCCGCCCCCGCAATGCTACTGTTTGAAAAGAATTTTATCCGCTTTGTCCCCACATTGAGGGAGACCNCCGTTTTCTCCTCCCCGGTATACCGCTTTTCCCGGGNTTCCAGGGGCATTTGGGTGGTGAGCGTGTACCAGGTCCGGGCAGTGACGCTGCCCATGCCCGCCAGGACCCGGGCCCCCACCGTCTCCGTGTCCTCGATGCCGGAGATCAAAAGCTGGCCCTCCTCNACAGAGGTNCCCTGGCCCACCGCCGCCACGCCCTCCGTGGCCCGGATGCGGAGCACCAGCCCCGGACGGCGGGCCACTACGTTGGCCGGGTCCCGCATCTCGCGGGATTCCGGCGGAAGNGTNCTCTCCCGCACCTGGACGTTGGCCCGGCAGCCGGAGACGTTGACGCTGATCCAGATCAGCTCCGGCACGTCCAGCAGCACCCGGTTCCGCAGGCTCTCCCCCTGNAGCGTCATGCCGAAGGTCCCCAGCTTCACGCCGTTTTTTTCCAATGCCCGGAGAATTTTCTCCTCCGGCACCGTCTCCGCCCCCTCNATGGCGAAATCCCAGATNAAAAAGGACCCCAGAAACNGCCCCAGGGCGCAGATCAGCATCCCCGTCAGCAGCGCCTGCCGCCGCCGGAAGCGGAAGAGGAAGTAGGGCGCGCCCTCCTGCCGGACCACCGTCAGGGTGCAGTCGATGTTCTTGGCCGCCTGCCGCAGCCGCCGCCAGTCCCGGCGGGAGAGGCGGCAGGTGAAGGCGGTGGGGGACTCCCAGGCCACGTCCCAAAAGGCGATCTCCCTGGCCCCGCAGAGGTTCAGCACCCGCTCCGGAAAGGCGCACTCCGCCCGGACGCGGACCTGCCCCCGGAGGTGGTTGACGATTTCGTTCAGCATAGCTTACCTCACCCACTCCAAACAGAGAATCCGTCCCCCGATCCGCAGCTCTCCCGCCGTCATAGCCAGGAGTGTCAGGCGTTCTCCCTTGACACGGAGAATGCCGTTTCCCGTGTTCACGTCTATCTGTGTCTCGCTGTAGGACAGGATTCCCGTGTGGTGCTCCAAATATAATTGGCGGCTGCCCACCATTTCCAGCCGGGGCAGTCCCGCGATCACGTCCGCCGGCAGGTCGAACAGCTCCGCCACCGTGTCCAGAACTCCGGCCTCCCGCCGTTTTTGACTTCGTTCCATCCTGGTTCCCCCCTTGGGGAAACTCTATGCGGCGGAGAGGGAAAAATTGCCATGGGATGGCCAAAAAACAGGACATAGTTGCCCTCCGGGGGACATAGGTTGTCTTGGTGATGAAGATGAAACGATCTTGGCGGGTTCTTGGCTGTCTGGCCCTGTGCGGCGTTTTGGTGTGGTTCCTGGCGGACGCCGGGGAGGTCCGGGTCTGGGCGGCGGAGGCCCTGAGCCTGTGCGCCCGGTCCGTGATCCCGGCGCTGTTTCCCTTTCTGGTGGTGTCGGGACTGCTGGTGTCCCTGGGCGTGGGGGAGCTGGCCGCGCCGTATCTGGCGGGGTTCATGACGCCGCTGTACCGCCTTCCCGGCTGCGCCAGCTCGGCGCTTCTCCTGGGGCTTGTGGGGGGCTATCCCATCGGGGCCAAGACGGCGGCGGACCTGTACCGGGCGGACCTTCTGACCCGGGAGGAGGCGGAACGGCTCCTGGGCTTTTCCAACAACTCCAACCCGGTCTTTTTGATCAGCGTCCTGGGGGCCGGCGTCTTTGGCACGGTCCGGGCGGGAGTCTGGCTGTGGCTGATCCACGTCTGCTCNGCCCTGTTGACGGGCCTCCTCTTCCGGGGANGGCGGAAAACCCATGGACGGCAGGTGGTGGCAAGGNAAANCGCCTGNCGGGCCGTCTCCCTCTCCACCGCCTTTGTGGACGCGGTGCGGGACGGGGCCGCGGGGATGGTNTCNGTCTGCGCCTTTGTGACGTTTTTCTATGTGCTGGCAAAGCCCCTGACCGGGCTTGGCCCCCGGCTGGGGCCCATCCTGGTGGGGGCGGCGGAGCTGTTNTCCCTGACGCCNCTGCTGACGGCGGACCGCTTCGGCTTCGTCCTGGCGGCGGCCTGCGCCGGGTGGGGNGGACTCTCCGTCCTCTGCCAGACGGCGGCGGTGCTGGAAAACAGCGGCCTCCGCCTGCGGAACTGNCTGCTGGGAAAGGCGGTCCAGGGGGCCGTGTCCGCCCTGCTGGCNCTGGCGGTCAGCGGCTGGGCGCTGAGGTANGGGATAACGGTTCGTATTTTTTTCGACCGGATTTTACAAAATGCAATCAAGAAANGCGGCGTTGGAGGTTCCACGCCGCCTTTCAGGTTAATTTTAGAAACGGGTTCTAAGATNGGNCTATCCNTTCAGCGCGTCGCTGAACGCTTTCAGNTCCNGCTTGGTCNCNTCGGAGAGGTCGTNNTAGGACCTNTGCTGGANGGCCCCNTCCAGNGCGTACAGGTGNACCAGGCAGACGTTGGGNTAGAGGGTTTTCAGNTGGAAAAACGNCTGCTTGGACCCGGTCTCCCGGAGCTTTTCCGCCGAGTCCACGCCCACCGCCGTCAGCTTCCGGGCCATCTCCCGGCCGATGTTCATCATGGAGGTCAGATCTGTCATAGGTGTTCTCCTTTGTTTCATTTCCGGCGGGAACCGGGCGGAATTTCACCGCTTTTTGTTGAGCTTTAAGAGGATATTCTTCCGTTCGGCGATCTCCTGAAACGCGTTGACCACATACAGGCACCGTTCCTTGGTGGAGGAAGCGTTCCGGTCAAGCTCCTGGACGACCGCTTGCAGGTCCGCAAGCTCCAANAGATTGACNGCCNCGCAGAAGAAGGTTTTTCTGCGTCCGTCGTTACAGGTGGAGAGCAGAANATCNAGAATCCGNGCCTTNTCCCTCTGTTCCAGNTTGTACTGNTCCAGACCGATGGTTTTGGCNTTTTCCAAATCCGCCTTTTGCCGTNGGTGGGTGATGAAAGANTCGTAATCGTCAATATGCCGGTATCTTTCGCAGGGATATTCCCCGCACTGGAAACAGTATTCCACCCCGCCGTGTTCCAGACTGCACCGGGCGGTTTTGCAGGNCTGATTGCCATTGCCGCATCCGCCGCAGTGCTTNCCCAAGAACATGGGGCATAGGCCGCAGTTCAGCCCGCAAAGGGAGAGCCATTGNTTCTCCCGCGTAAATCCCTTCANGATGCCGCCTCCTCCGCTGTCCGGCGGGAACCGGGCGGGGAGTACACATACCGGACCTCCCGCAAGTCCCTGCCGCCGATGGTATCGTCCAGATAGCCGCCGGAGGGGGCGAACCCGGCCCTTTCATAGAACCGCCTCGCCCGTTGGTTTTCNTCCAGAACCCATAGAAANAGGCNGGCGTATCCCATGCGGTTCAACTCCCGCACGGCGNNTTCCAAAAGGGCTTTTCCATACCCCTTTCCCATATGGGCGGGCAGAAGATAGAGGGAGACGATCTCCCCCCATCCGGCAAACTCCGCNAACCGGGACGNACAAAAGCTGCTGGCGCCCACAATCTGGCCGCTGTCCACGCACACCAGGGTTTTCCATCCGGGACAATCNANATTTGCCGCCCACCGTCCCTCCGGAATCGAATCCAGATAGTCCTGGGGGATAATGCCCCGGTAGGCGTGCTTCCAGCTCTCCTCATACACCCGGCTGACGGCCAGACGNTCGTCCGAGGGCNTAATATACCGGATTTCCATCATACCCGCCCCTTTCGCCGCNGCGCGTCCCATTATACCATAAAAATCATGNTTTTATGGTATAACCAGCCATATTTTTCGNNTGCCCCGAAGGGNCGGGAAAAATGGCTGAAANCAAATATAATAACTACGGTGTGTTTATTTTACCATAAAGAGCCATNCCGCGCAAGTTCAGCTAAACATGTTGCATTTTTCCCCAAAACGCGCTATACTGGACAGACATCCCTACCCAACTGCACATTTGGAGGTATCGCAATGAAAAANAAACTGTTGGCCTGGGCCATGGCCCTGGTCATGCTGACCGCCCTGNTCCTGCCCGTCCNGGCGGAGGAGGGCGAGGCCCTGAAGGCGGCGGACACGCTGGCGACGCTGGAGGTTGTTCAGGGCTCCGCCGCCGGAGATTACGCNCTGAACGCGGCGGCTACCCGGGCCCAGGCGGCGGTGCTGCTGGTCCGCCTCACCGGGTCCCAGGCCGCGGCCAAAGCCGACAACTGGACCGCCGGATTCCGGGACGTGCCCGCNTGGGCCAGCGAGTCGGTCATGTACGCCGCCCACCAGGGCTGGGTNTCCGGCGTGGATAACGTCACCTTCGCCCCCGACAGCCANNTGTTNGCCGGGGACTGGTTCGGTTCCCTGCTGCGGGTGCTGGGCTATGGCAAGGNGATCCAGGACCTGGANGACCCGGACGTGNTNGCCTTTGCCCGCCGGATCGGCCTCACCNGNCGGGACTGGACCGGCNAGCTGACCCGGNGCCAGATGTTCATTTCCNCCGTGGAGGCCCTGACCTTCTCCTACCGGGAGGACGGCAAGACTCTGGCGGAGGGGCTGGTGGAGAAAAAGCCGGAGCTTCGGGCCGCCGCCAGCGCCCTGGGGCTTNTGGACAAGACCCTCACNGCCCGGCAGGCGGCGGANCGGCTGATGCCCGCCGTGTTCTGCCTGGACTTCTACCGNTCCGACGAGTTTTACGCCCGGAGGAAGATCACGTCCAGCTCCAGNGGCTTCTTCATCAGNGAGGACGGCCTCGCCGTCACCAATTACCACTCCATTGACGGCAACGNCCACGGCGTGGCCACTTTGCAGAACGGCGAGGAGTATGAGATCGAGCGGGTGCTCTACTACGATGTGGATATCGACATCGCGGTAATCCAGATCTCCCATACCTCCTTGAAGCACAAAACCGCCTCCGTCTTCCCCTATCTNGAGCTGGCGGGGGCCGGNGAGAGCCACTCCGGAGACCCGGTGTACACNCTGGGGAANCCCCTGGGCGAGGGCCTCGCGGTCAGCGCNGGAATCATCAGCGCCACNGGCCGGAAGGTGAACGACTACGCCCTGCCCTGCATCATGAACACGGCGGATATTTCCAAGGGNAGCAGCGGCGGCGCTCTGCTGAACACCCGGGGCCAGGTCATNGGCGTGACCTCCGGCGCTTATGCCCAGGGCAACAATATGTACCTGGCGGTGCCGGTGGACCCGGTGATGACGGCGGANNTGACNGTGGAGGGCTGGACCCTCTGGCAGGTCGTAGAGCGGGAATACGGGAAGTATTAAGCCTGTTTNNCAGCTATTTTACTTAAATAATGAAAAGCGATCCGGATTTTCCGGATCGCTTTTTTCTGTCATNNNCAGTTATTCAGCAAAAATTCCTCCAGGGANTCCATGGTCCGGAACACGGCCACGGNCCCCGCCTNTTCCAGCTCNCCGGGGTCCGCGTANCCGAAGAANTCCACGCCCNCGCAGTCCATGCCGCAGGCCNTGGCNCCCGCCACGTCGTATTTNCGGTCCCCCACCATCAGACAGCGGGACACGTCTTCCGGNCCCACGCCCATCCGGGCCATGGCCTCCCGCAGTATGGCGGCCTTGCTGCTGTCGTCGGACGGGGGACTGCCCACAATGGCCGTCAGGGACGGGGCGAAGCCNAANCGCTGGCAGATNGCCTCNCACATAGGCTCCACCTTGGAGGAGGCCACCGCCATGGGGANGCCNTTTTCNTTCAACCGGGCCAGCATTTCCGCCGCGCCGGGGGCCGCCCGGTTTTCGTACTGGCCCTTGGGACCGTAGCGGGAGCGGAAAAGGCGGATNGCCTCTTTCAACGTATCCCCGGTAAAGCCGCAGAACGTTTGAAAGGAATCCTGCAGGGGNGGTCCGGCGAATTTCAGTAGAACAGACTCCTCCAAAGGCGGATGGCCCATGGCTTCCAGGGCGTAGCGGGCGCAGTTCATGATGCCCTCCTTGGAGTCGGTCAGGGTGCCGTCCAGGTCGAAAAAGATGGTGTGATACATGGTCTCCCTCCTCTATCTATGGGGAGAGTGTACCACGATTCGGCAAAAGAAGCAAGACTTCACCCGCCGCGAAATTCAGGAAGAGGCGGTGCGCTCACGCCCCGCACGCTTTTCAGCAAAAAAGAAGCGGCACACCAACGTGCCGCTTCTTCCCGTTTTGATATAATCAGCCGAAGTAACGCTCCAGCAGGCTCTTGAAAGCCTTGCCGTGCCAAGTTTTATCTCGGAACATCTCTTTCATTGCGTTCATGATTTCGGTTGTGCTGCTGAATTTCTGGCTGTCCACGTATGCCTTCAACATTTCCTGCGGGGTCTTTTCCATAAAAATACATCCTTTCAGTTTTGTTTGGTTCCCTTTCCCAAATCCTTGACTGATATAATGGATTTTATTCCCTTTTACACAAATTTTTACGGGCTCGTCCAATTTAACAAAAATTGGACGAGAAATACCATTTTTCTGGAGCGCTTGAAGCCAATTTATTGCACGCATTTGTACATCCATCCGTTTATTTAGAGCCTATCCACAAATTAGCGATAAACCGGGATAAGCTTGCGCCAGACAATAATGGCGCAAGCAAAATGGATCAGAGCAAGATAGTTATGCGCCTTCTTCTCAAATCTAACGAGCAACTTGCGGAAACGGTTGAAAAAAGAGTGAGCGACTTCAACCACCCAGCGTCTGGCCTGGAAGGCAGGGTTGCGCTCTATTTCTTTGCGCTCCTCACCTCTGAGACGAATATGGGCGGTATACTGACGTGCCTCAATGGACTGGGCACTGCCTGTATAGCCAGCATCCAAGCAGAGATTTTGCCTCTTTTATCCCCTAGTAGACGCATCATCCAATTACAAACATTAACAATGTGCGTTTCGTCGTACAAGGTAAATTGGGGGAAAAACCTAATATGAAGTTTGGTGTTCCGCCCGCCCTGTGTTTTTCCAATGGACTGAGCACCGTTTTATTCAAAGCCCCCATTCCGTCGGGATGAACCTTGATGCAAGTGGAATCCAGGCTTACCACATTTACTTGGATTTGGATAATTCCCAGCTGCTGCAAGCGCAAAAAAGCCGCTTGCAATACTCCCTTTTTTGCCCGGCGATTCACCCGAACATAAATCACGTGCCAATCTCCGTATTCTTTGGGCAGGCCCCTCCATTTGCATCCATTCTCCACGACGTACAGCACTGCGTTCAACACGTCCAGATTACTGATTTTTGCCGGTTTTCGCTGCTTCGGAAAGCATTCTTTTATCTGTTCATATTGCTCTTTTCGTATTTCTATTTTTAATTTTACCACAGTTCCCCTTATGTGAACAGACCCTAGTAGGCAATGGAAGAATAGCACAATTAACCTATTTTGCCAATAGGTTAATGAACTAAAAAGCAGGGGCGGTCACGCCGTCCCTGCCGGGGAGAGATCCTCAAGGAAATCCTCCCAATAAAGCTCGTATATTTTCCATTGGGGGTCGTCCGCCGTTTTGCCGCAGAGGTAGTACCACCTATACCAGCCGTCGCTGATTTGGTCGGGCCCCCGGTCTAAGGAGGCCTGGTTGTGCGCCAGGGTGAAATCCAACTGGACGACGGCCCATGGATCAAGGGCAAAAGCGCCGGCGCTTTTC
>JAAVHG010000124.1 GCA_014799855.1 Oscillibacter sp. | reverse complement strand
TCCTTCCGCCCATTTTCAGTTCCCATAGTCAGCGCCTCCTCTATCCTCTACTCTATAGGGACTTCCTAAACAGGCAAGACATTTGTCCAATGTCATTAAGTCAAGAAGATTTACCACATAATGGGGCACAGAAATGTTTTCAATTTTCCTTTTCTATCAAAAATTCCAGAATATTTATTGCACTAATATTTTCAAAACAGTCTTATCTTAATGGAATTGGCTGGAAACGGCCTCCTTTTATATAATTAGGAGAGAAGATGAAAAGAGGGCCGTCCCAAGGACGGCCCTCCGCTTGTTCCGTTTTACAGCTGCTTCACGGTGTAATACACCGCCAGGGCAAAGACAATGATAGCCAAGCCCCACATGGCATAGTAGGCGACGTTGACGCTGATCAGGGCGGAGGCGACGCCCACGGCGGAGAGGCCGCAGGACACGTATACCGGCAGATAGTCCGCGTTTCCCGGCAGGAGCCGCAGCTTGCCCAGGCGGCCGCTGTCCTTTTCCACCTTCCGGGCCAGAACGGCGGCGCCGGCCAGCAGAACCAGATAGATCACGGCAATAACCTGCACCATCCAGCCCCGGTAGATGTTGGTCATCTCCCGGCGGCAGACCCACAGCATAAGGAGGGATACCCCCAGAATGGTCAGGGAAATGGCGCACTCCCGGTCATAGAGGTTCCAGAGGACCCCCATCAGCATGGCGGCAAAGACCGCTACCGTCAAAAACGTCACCGAAGCGGCGTTGAACCGCCAGATCATCAGGGCGGAGAGGGCCAGAAACGCCCCGCCGCCAGCCGTGTACCAGGCGATAACCCGCTTTTTCTTGTCGGTCCGCCACAGGTAGCACAGCGCCGCGCCGATCACCAGTACCACGGCCCCAACAATCATCAGGGCGGGAAGATAGTGGTCATACCAATTGATCTGGGCCACGGCCACGCCGTTGACATAGCAGCGGCGCACCACCAGCAGATACAGCTCGGCCACGCAGCCGGCCAGGAAAAATTTCATCGTACCGGGCAAGGGCTCGTCCTTTTTGAAAGCGTTGGGACGGCGGTTGGGATTCTTAGGCATTTATAAGGACCTCCAGGGAAGTTTTCTTTCTATGGCCGGACGGCGGAAACCGACCCACCGCCGACATACCATGATAGTATAGCAGATTGTTTTTCCGTTTGCAAGAACAACCTGTGAACGTTTTGCATGTTTTTTCAAATTTCCGGAAATTTCGACGGGCGGAATGCCCGGTTGAAATTTTTCCGGGGCCGTGGTATACTAAATCTATTCTTCCATTTTCGTGAAAACCCATACCTTTCGGGAGAAACTAATCCATAACGCGGGGGAAAAGCATGAGACGTTTTGCGGCGGCCCTTCTGGCGGGGGCCATGGTTCTGGCGCTGTCCGCCTGCGGCGGCGATCCCGATACGGCCCGGGAGAGCATCCAAGTTATCGCTATGGATACGGTGATGATTATCTCCACCTATGGAAAACACAGCGTTACCGCGTCTTACGCTGTTCAGGATATGATCGTGGAGCTGGAAGCGGAGTTGTCCCGGACCGCTGAGGACAGCGACGTGTCCCGCCTCAACAACGCCGGAGGCGGAGCGGTGGAGATTGGCTGGGATACCTACTGCCTTCTGGAGCAAGCGGCTTCCTACAGCACCAAGACGCGCGGGGCCTTTGACATCACCATTGCCCCCGTCGTCTCCGCCTGGGGCTTTACTGCCGACAGCTTCCAGGTTCCCAGCCGGGAGGAGCTGGACGGGCTTTTGGAGCTGGCGGACCCAGGCGGCGTTTCGCCGGTGCGGCTGGACGCTATGCTCTTTTCCGCCTCTCTGGGGCCGGGGCAGTCCATTGACCTGGGCGGCATTGCCAAGGGCTATACCACCGACAAGATTACCTTCCTCTTCCGGCAGTACGAGGTTCCCCGCGGGCTGGCGCAGCTGGGCGGCAACGTGCTGGCCTGGGGCGACCGGCCCGACGGCACTCCTTGGCGGATCGGGGTTCAGGACCCGGCGAAGCCGGACGATCAGACCGCCTTTGTGGGCGTGCTGAATCTGACGAACGCCTTTGCCGTCACCTCCGGAGGCTACCAGCGCTATTTTGAGCAAGACGGAAAAACCTACCACCACATCATCGACCCTGCCACGGGCTGTCCGGCGGACAGCGGNCTTACCTCCGTCACCGTAGTCGCGGACNGCGGCGACGGCAGCGACCGGGGGCTTCTCGGCCTCTCCGGCACCATGTGNGACGCNCTCTCCACNGCTCTTTTCGTCATGGGGGAGGAAAAGGCCCTGGACTTCTGGCGCACCTGGAACGAGACGCCCTTTGACCTGGTCCTGGTCACAGAGGANGGCCGGGTCCTGGTGACAGACGGCCTTGCGGACCGCTTCACGGCGGCGGAGGGAACGGAGTATCAGTATGTCACGGTCTCCTAANCTGCGGCCCAGCCCCTGGGACGCGCTGGTGGTGCTGGCGGTGGTTTTCCTGGCGGCGCTGTGCCTGTTTTCCGCTGGCCGGANAGAGACGGAAGGGGAGCTGACCGTGGTGGTCTCCATCGACGGCCGGGAGGCGGACCGCTTTCTCCCTAAGGATCTTATCCAATCGCCCAGGACCTATACCAATAACGGCTATACCNTGACGGTGGTTTTAGGCGTTGACTACGAGGGCCCGGTCCTGGANGCCCTTCCCCCCTCCGGAGAGAGCGGAATCCGGGTAATCGCCGCCGACTGTCCCACCCAGGACTGNGTGCGCACCGGGCTTATCTCCCGCGGCGGCCANAGCATTGTCTGCCTCCCGGCCCGGATCATCGTCCAGCTGGCAGGCGGCGGGACGGAAAACGGCNNCGTGGANGCCGTGATCGGATAGGAGGAAGGCNGACCGTGAAACTGACCACAAAGCAGCTGACCTTCTGCGCCCTCCTGACGGCCATGGCCCTGGCGCTCAGCTATTTGGAGAACTTCTTTCCCCTGACCCTGGCGATCCCCATTCCGGGGGTGAAGCTGGGCCTTGCCAATATTGTCACCATNTTCGCCCTCTANACTCTGGGGCNGGGGCAGGCGCTNATGATTCTCCTGGCCCGGTGCNTNCTGGGGGCGGTTTTCGCCGGGAATATGAACGCCCTGCTGTTCTCCCTCATGGGNGGCGTGTCCTCNATGCTGGTGATGANTGCCCTCAGCCGGTGGGGCGGAGGGGAAAGGCTNTCCGTTTACGGGGTGTCCACCGGAGGGGCGGCGGCCCATAACTGCGGGCAGGTGGCGGCGGCGGTGCTGACTTTGGGCAGTACCGCTCCGGTGTATTATCTTCCGGTGNTGCTGGGGGTGTCCCTCTTCACCGGGGCGCTGACGGGGCTGGTGGCCTCCTGCCTGTTCCAGGCCCTGCGCCGGGTTGATTTTGAGAAGGGGTGAGCCTATGGCTAATAAGGATACCAGCAAAAAGGACGAGATCATCCTCCGGCAGCTGGAGGTGATCCGCACCATGACGGAGCACAATCTCAGCCGCATGGGCACGGATTTCTGGGGAAATCCGGAGAAACCCCNGNAAAAACCGCCGGAAAAGTCCCCGGACANGCCCGCCNGCCCNTCGGAGAAGCCCGCCGCCCCCCAGGAGAAGGGCGGAGAAGCCGCTGCCTCCACCGGACAGGGCGGAGAGGGCGGTAAGGCCCCGGAGGCTCCGCCGCCGGAGAAGATGGAGGATCTGCAAAAGGAGCTGGACGGCTNCATCGGCCTGGCGGCGGTGAAAAAGGAGGTCCGGAGCCTCATCAACATGGTCACGGTCCACCAGATGCGGGAGAAAAACGGNCTCCCCGCCTCGGATCTGTCCCTGCACATGGTTTTCTCCGGCAATCCCGGCACNGGAAAGACCACCATNGCCCGGATCATGGCCCGGATTTACCACTCCNTGGGCATTCTCTCCAANGGACANNTGGTGGAGGTGGACCGCGGCGGCNTNGTGGCCGGNTACGTGGGCCAGACCGCCATCAAAACCGGGAAGGTGATNGACTCCGCCCTGGGNGGCGTGCTGTTNATTGACGAGGCTTACGCCCTCAACGGCCGGTCNGAGAACGACTTCGGCCAGGAGGCCATNGANACCCTGTTAAAGGCCATGGAGGACCACCGGGACGATCTGGTGGTGATCGTGGCCGGGTACGACGGTTTGATGGACCGCTTTATCCATTCCAATCCCGGCCTGGAGTCCCGGTTCAACCGCTTCCTCCACTTTGATGATTACACTGTGGAGGAGATGCTGGCCATGTTCCGGTCCCAGTGCGAAAAGGGCTGCTACCAGCTGGACCCGGCGGCGGAGGAGAGTCTGGCGGCGTTCATCCGGGAGGAAAGCGTGGACCCCGTCTCCTTCGGCAATGGCCGGGGCGTGCGGAATATTTTTGAACGGGTCCTGGTCCAGCAGGCCAACCGCCTGGCGGAACAGGAGGCGGTGACCAGGGAGGACCTGATGACCATTACCCCCGCCGATATCCGCGCCGCCCAGGGACTTCCCCCGGAGGAGCCGAAGCCGCACGAACCCCGGAAGCCGGAAAAAAGCCAGGAGGCCCAAGACCAGTAAAGGCAAAGGACTGCCCAATGGGCAGTCCTTTTTCGATTGCGTCTTAGATTCTCGCCACGCCGGATTTCCGGGCGGCCTCCGCCACGGCCTTGGCAACAGCCGGACCCACCCGGGGGTCGAAGGCCTTGGGGATGATGTAGTCCGCGCTCAGCTCCCCGGGGGCAATCAGCTCCGCCAGGGCGTGGGCGGCGGCCATCTTCATCTCCTCGTTGATGTCGCTGGCCCGCACGTCGAAGGTCCCCCGGAACACGCCGGGGAAAGCCAGAACGTTGTTGATCTGGTTGGGATAGTCGCTGCGGCCCGTGGAAACCACCGCCGCGCCGCCGGCCTTGGCCTCGTCGGGGAAGATCTCCGGCGTGGGGTTGGCGCAGGCGAAAATAATGGGGTCCTTAGCCATGGTTTTCACCATTTCCGTGGTAACAGTGCCGGGGGCGGACACGCCGATGAACACGTCGGCTCCCGCAAGAGAGTCGGCGAGGGGGCCGGGCTTCTTGTCCAGGTTGGTCACCTGGGCCATTTCCTCCTTGATCCAGTTGAGGCCCTCCCGGCCCGCGTAAATGGCCCCCTTCCGGTCGCACATGGTCACGTGCCGGAACCCGGCGGAGAGGAGCAGCTTCACAATGGAGATGGCCGCAGCCCCCGCGCCGGAGGTGACCACCTTCACGTCCTCCTTCTTTTTGTCCACCACCTTCAAGGCGTTGGTGAGGCCCGCCAGGGTAATGATGGCGGTGCCATGCTGGTCGTCGTGGAAGATGGGGATGTCGCACTTTTCCTTCAGCTTCCGCTCGATCTCAAAGCAGCGGGGGGCGGCGATGTCCTCCAGATTGATGCCGCCGAAGGAGCCGGACATCAGATACACCGCGTTGACAAACTCGTCCACGTCGTGAGTTTTCACACAGAGGGGGAACGCGTCCACGCCGCCAAAGGCCTTGAAGAGGACGCATTTGCCCTCCATAACCGGCATGCCCGCCTCGGGGCCGATGTCTCCCAGGCCCAGGACGGCGGAGCCGTCGGTAATGACGGCGCAGAGGTTGTGCCGCCGGGTCAGGTCGTAGCTTTTGGACACGTCCTTCTGGATTTCCAGACAGGGCTGGGCCACGCCGGGGGTGTAGGCCAGGGACAGGTCGTCCTTGGTCTCCACAGGCACGGTGGCGACCACTTCAATCTTTCCCTTCCACTCCCCATGGAGCCGGAGGGATTCCTTTGCGTAATCCATCTGTATTTCCTCCTGATCAAATCGGTTTATTTCTCAAAGTCAAAATGGTAATCCAGCCCCAGCTTGTCCCGGACGGCCAGAATCTCCTTCTGCACGGACTCGCTGACCGGAACGCCCTTGTCCTTCCGGTCCTGCCAGGCCAGCCACTCCTTTTCTCCGGCGGTGTAAATCCGCTCCGCGCCGGGAGCCTTTTCCGAGGCCCTCAGTCCCAGGCAGATGTCCCCGGCGGTCTTTTTAAAGGTGTCCAGTCCCATGAAGAACTCCGGGTTGATGACAAAGAAGAAGTGGCCCAGACGGTAGAATTTGTTGGAGCCGTCGGGGTTTTTCCCGCTGAGGTCCTTCATGAAGGGCCCGCCCGCCAGGGCCGCGGAGAGAATCTCCACGATGGTGGTAAATCCGTAGCCCTTGTAGCCGCCGGTGGCCTCGCCCAGTCC
>JAAVHG010000123.1 GCA_014799855.1 Oscillibacter sp. | reverse complement strand
GTAGCGTAGAAAAATTTTATAAAAATTTTTGCATGTTAACAAAATATAGCTTTTTTCTTGAGAAAAAATGGTATATAATGTGACCAGTAGAAATAGGACAGGCCGCCTGGAGAGGCCTTCCCCCCTTTGGGCCGCGGGATCCGGAAAAGGAGAGCTATCATGAAAACAAAACGGCAAGCCGCCGCCCTGCTGGCGGCATTGATGATGATCGCCGCCGTGCCTCAAGCCGGGGCGGCGGAGGCCGCCCCCGCCGCCGGGACGGAACAGACTTGGGAGTCCAGTCTGGAATCGGTGGATTTGGACAGCTGGAACATGCTGCTGGTGAACCCCTGGAACTATCTGCCGGAGGGGTTTACCGTGGAATTGGTCAAGCTCTCCAACGGGCTTCAGGTGGACAAGCGTGTGGCGGAGGATTTGAACGCCATGCTGGACGGCTGCCGTCAGGCGGGGCTGCGGCCCCTGGTCTGCTCCGCCTACCGCTCCTACGCCACCCAGCAGCGGCTTCATAATAATAAGATCGCCCGCCTTCGTAATTCCGGCTGGAATTGGGCCGACGCCCCCCGGGAGGCCGCCCGCTGGGTAGCGGTTCCCGGCACCAGCGAGCACCAGACCGGCATGGCGGTGGACATCGTGGCCTCCAGCTACCAAGTGCTCAACAAGCGGCAGGAGAGCACGGCGGAGCAGAAATGGCTGATGGAGCACTGCTGGGAGTACGGCTTCATTCTCCGCTATCCCTCGGAAAAGAGCGACATTACCGGAATCGGCTATGAGCCCTGGCACTACCGCTATGTGGGCCGGGAGATTGCCCAGGACATCCGGGCAAGCGGCCTCTGTTTAGAGGAGTACATCGAGGTTCTGCGGGCCGCTCAGGCGGCGAAGGCTCCCCAGGCGGGGGGCTCCCCGGTGGTGGAAAAGCTTCCGGTGAAAACCGAGGCCGACGGGACCGTGGTCATGGACGGCCAGACAGATAAGCACAGCGCCGCCGCGCCCCGCTGAAAAAGGACAGGCCCATCCCGGCGGACCGGAGGTCCGCCGGGATGCTTGCGCTTCCGGCCCCCGGGAAAATATTTTTGAAAAAATTAGGACCGCAGTTGTATATTTCTTCTCCATCCGGCCAGAATAAGGCCTGTGCCTAACTGGCCGAAAGGAGGTGTTCCGTCATGGCGCAGAACAACCGCGAGAATAATCAGAATCAGCAGAACCAGCAGAACCAGAATCAGGAGCAGAAGCGCAACCAGAAGGAAAACCGCAAGTAATAGCGGCACTCCTTTAATAAAAAGCGGCGGACTCTTCATGTTTTCAGCATGAGGTCCGCCGTTTTTTTATCACGTCCTACCCAGAGGGTTTCGGCAGCCGCTGCCCGCCCTATACTGCGGTGGTGTTGGGGCAGAGGCCGGTTTCTTTCGGCTATATCCTTCGCGGGAGGAGTGAAATCCTCCCATGCCATCAAGTCAGGGCATGTTTGAAAAATAGCAAAACACCCAAACGGCGGATCTTTTTTCGCCGTTGGGCATTCTGCCATTTATTAAACAAGCCCTAAGCGGTACTCTTTGGCAAAAGAACGTCATATGGGACTTGATCTCCCGGCCGGGCTATTCTCTAAAATTGGGGATGGCCTGACCAAGTGGTCGGGCTCACAGGCCCCTTTGTGTTGAACCGAATAACATCGGAAATTCTCCCTCATTTTTTACAGATTGCAATCTTGCTTCAAAAGCGCTATAATATCCCATATTGCGCCAAGGAAGGGAGTGAATAGCCATGCTGTCAGCCGCGCCAGCGGGCGGGGGAGGCAGTCGCCGCCTCCGGTTGAACGCCGTCCAGACCCTGAGCCTGGGTTTCGCGGCGCTGATTCTGGCGGGAGGACTTCTTCTGACGCTGCCCTTCGCCTCCCGGGACGGCCAGAGCATTCCCTTCCTGAACGCTCTGTTCACCGCCGCCTCCGCCTCCTGCGTCACGGGGCTGTCCCTGTACGATACATANACNCAGTTCACCCTGTTCGGCCAGGCGGTGATCATCATNCTGATTCAAATCGGNGGATTGGGGTTTATGAGNCTCTCNATCCTCTTTTCCGTCCTGNTTCACCGCCGCATCAGCCTNCACNAGCGGTCCATNCTNATGGACAGCGTNGGGGCCCTGCAAATGGGCGGCGTGGTGCGTCTGACCCGCCGGGCCATTCGGGTAACCTTCTGCTGTGAGGGCGGCGGCGCGGCGNTGCTGGCCCTGTGGTTCGTGCCCCGGTACGGCNTGATCCGGGGGCTTTGGATGTCCCTNTTCCACGCGGTTTCCGCCTACTGCAACGCCGGGTTTGACCTTCTGGGCACCGGCGCGTCCCTGACCACTCTGGCGGGGGATATNCTGCCNAATGTNGTNCTNATGGCGCTGGTCATCGCCGGGGGCCTNGGTTTTTTGGTGTGGGACGATATCCTCACCCACGGGACAAATATCCGCCGCTGGCGGCTCCACTCTAAAATCGTCGCCTCCTTCACCTCCGTCCTNTTCATCGCCGGAGCCGCTGGCTTCTATATTTTGGAGGGAGANCACGCCTTCGCCGGAGCGCCGGAGGGGCAGAANCTGCTGATGGCGGCTTTCCAGTCCGTCACCTGCCGCACGGCGGGCTTTGCCACGGCGGATTTGATGAAGCTGAGCCAGAGCGGCATTCTGCTGACTCTGATTTTGATGTTCATCGGCGCGGGCTCCGGCTCCACCGGCGGCGGGGCCAANGTGAACACGGTAGCGGTGCTTCTCCTCAGCGCCATGGCCCAGGTGGGCCGGAAGGAGGACGTNAACNTCTTCCGCCGCCGTCTGGACGAGGAGACGATCCGCCGGGCCTATTCCTCNGTCAGTATGTTTTTCCTGGCNTGCCTGGCGGGGTGCATGGTCCTCTGCGTCCAGGGCATTACTCTGGACGGCGCGCTGTTTGAGGCCATTTCCGCCATCGGCACCGTGGGCCTTACCCGTGGCGTCACTTCCCGGCTGCCGGAGCTGTCCAAGCTGGTGGTTCTGCTGATGATGTTCGCCGGCCGGGTGGGCAGCATGTCCGTAGCCATGGCAGTAACACGAGACAAGCCCCAAGCGAAGATCCGGAACGTGCCGGAGAAAATTTTGATTGGATAAGCGCAGAATAAGGAGGCAGGGCAGATGAAATCCTTTTTGGTTATCGGCCTCGGCCGCTTCGGCTGGCATCTGGCCAAACGGCTGGTGGAGCTGGGCAACGAGGTGATGGTGGTGGATCAGGACGAGGAGCAGGTGGCCAGAATGGCCTCCGTGGTTACCGCCGCCTGCGTGGGGGACTGCCGGGACGAACAGGTTCTGGCGGCTCTGGGCATCCGGAATTTCGACGTGTGCTTCGTCTGCGTCCGGGACGATCTCCAATGCTCCCTGGAGGCCACCAACAACCTCAAGGAGCTGGGGGCCAAGTGCGTGGTGGCCCGGGCGGACAACGAGAACCAGATCAAATTCCTGAAAAAAATCGGCGCGGATTTCGTAATCCACACGGAGATGGACATGGCCTACCGCTCCGCCATCCGGTTCTCCGCCCGCAACGCCTTCGACTACTTCGAGCTGACCCCCAAATACGCCGTCTTTGAAATCGAAACGCCCATCGCCTGGGAAGGCCGCACGGTGCTGGATGTGGACGTCCGCCGGAAGTACAACGTGAATATTCTGGGCGTGAAAAACGGGGACGAGATCGAGCCTCTGCTGAACCCCGAGTACCGCTTCCAGCCCGACGCCCACCTGATTGTGGCCGGGGACAGGGCCGCCGCCGCCCGTCTGATGAACGAGGAGGCATAATTCCCGCGCTTTGGCGCACACTCCCTTTGGGGGTGATTGACCATGCCAGAGAAAAAGCGGGCCGTGAACGGGAAATCCGACGATATGCCCTTCCTCCGCTTGGAGCCGGAAAAGCGGATGTGTCCCATCTTCGACCCGGACACCATCGCCAAATTCCCCGTGGCGGACCCAGGCGAGATGGGGTACCGGGTGCTGGACAATTTCTGCGAGGAGCATATTGAGTAAACCCNTCCGCCTGAGCGGAGGACCCGCGGGCGAANATCCGACAAGCGCCGGAGGCNAAGGCCTCCGGCGTCCCTTTGNCNGCCGCGGGCNGTGTTTTCTCAGCGGACAGGTGTTGCAAAAACAGGNATTTTCTGGAATATNNNCAAANGNNAGGACCANATTNNCTCCCCTTTCGNCAGTTCCNTCGGAAACCNGAATTTNAATATAGTAAACATATTTTTCTTGCAATATCCNCGGATTTTTGTTATGATTAAATAAATNAAGAAAACTGACTGCTTCGGAGGTACGGTGTAGCCCNGCGGTGGACAACCGGCAGAATTCATAACGGCGCTTTCCTTTTGTGACAAAAGAACACGCGTAATTTTGAAGTGTGCAAGCCGGNCCAGAGGGCCGGANTGCGCGCTTTTTCTTTATCAGTTGAAAAANTATTTTGAAAGGTGGTGGCGGCGAATGAGCTGGCAGGAGGAATTGAGGAATGGCATTCGGACGGCGGAACAGCTGGCCAAGGCCCTGGANCTGACGCCGGAGGAGACNGACCGGTACAGGGAGGTCATCCGGCGCTTTCCCCTGATGATTACCCCCTATTATTTGTCCCTGGTGGACAAANCGGACCCAAACGACCCCATNGGGCGGATGTGCATCCCCTCTGTGGACGAGTTCGACCCCGGCGGGTCCTTCGACACCAGCGGCGAGGCATCCAATACCAAGATGGAGGGNGTGCAGCACAAATACGCCCAGACCGTGCTGATGCTCTCCACCAACCAGTGCGCCATGTACTGCCGCCACTGNTTCCGCAANCGGCTGGTGGGCCTGTCCGACGANGAGCTGAACCGNCGGGTGGACGAGGCCGTGGCCTATGTGCGGACCCACGAGACCGTGACCAATGTGCTGGTTTCCGGCGGCGACGCGCTGATGAANCCCAACCATATCGTCGCCCGCTACCTCCGGGAGCTGACGGCCATTGACCGGCTGGATTTCATCCGCTTCGGCTCCCGGGTCCCCGTGACGCTGCCCTCCCGGATTACCGGGGATCAGGAGCTGCTGGACCTCTTNGCGGAGTACGGGCGGAAGAAGGCCCTCTGCGTGGTGACCCAGTTCAACCANCCCCGNGAGNTNACNGAGGANGCNNGGGCCGCCGTCCGGGCGCTGCTGGAGCGGGGNATCCAGGTGCGGAACCAGACGGTTCTTCTCCGGGGCGTCAACGACGATCCGGAGACCATGGGGGACCTGCTGGCGGGCCTGACCCGCGTGGGGGCCGTGCCCTATTACATATTTCAGTGCCGTCCCGTCACCGGCGTTCACAGCCGCTTCCAGGCGCCCATCAACGAGGGTATCCNCATCATCGACGGGGCGAAGTCCCGGCAAAACGGCTTNGGCAAGGCCGTCCGCTACGCCATGAGCCATCCTCTGGGGAAAATTGAGATTGTCTGCCAGATGCCGGACGGCGAGACGCTNTTCAAATTCCACCAGAGCAAATACCCGGAAAATAACGCCCGCGTCNTCACCCGGCGGCTGNCCCCGGAGGACCGCTGGCTGGACGATGATTTGAACGGCATATAAGGAAANACCTGTGGGGCCTGACNGAATGGTCAGGNCCCTTTTGNNNGGNCTTTTCCGAACGGAACGCCGTTGACCCGCCGGGCGGCGTTCTTTTNATGTTATAGTCNATAAACTTGAAAAGCATCCAAGATGTTTTTCAACGGNGGAAACNGCNGTGGCCGCNGAAAGNGGCCANTTTATATGACTTCATAGNACAGTAANCGTGCNCTTTGCGCACAGGCGGNNCNNNGNTCCGCCTGTTGGAAAATGGCGTTTTGCNATTTTTCAACTTTANTGACTATACCGCAGGCCCAAAGCGNCCTGGACCTTGCCGAGAGTGACCCGNTACACCCCGTACAGCAGGGCGGATACCGCCACGATAAGGCCGAAGCTGGCCAGGAGGCCCGCCGCCTCGGAGGCGGTGATCTCCGCCGTGGGGCCGTTGAACAGCATNATCAGGATATAGAAAGCGTAAATCAGCGCCGTACCCACCAGGGCGGGGGTGAANAACACCCGCTTCACCTGTCCCCGGACGGACCGCCGGAGATAGGCGTTGGAGGCCCCCAGGTGCCGCAGGTNNNNGTACACCTTCTTATTGGTCAGGGCNATGGTCATGCACCGGGTAAAGGCGATGACGATGACGGCGGCGAAGCANACNATGGCAATGAAGNCGAAGAGAATCAGAAANACNGCNNTGGTTTTCACAAAGTCCGCCTTGTCCATCACCCGGAATTTGGGCATATACAGCCAGTCCAGCCGGAAAGCGGAGCTGTTCCGCTGGCTGTAGTCGATGGGGGCGAAGCCGTAGGCGGCGCTGTTTTCCCGGTCNAAGACATAGCTGCCCTCCTCCGCTATGCGGCGCTCCCGGACCACCGGGTCCCAGGCGTCGAACAGGGCCACCTCCGGGCCGGAGCGGTCCACGATCTCGTTAAACAGCGCCCTGGCGAAGTCATAGGTCACGGCGCAGTCCTCCACGTTGAAGCACACCTGGGCTTCCCGCCACTCATCGGTCAGGCCCCCGCTCATGGCGGCGAAGTCGCCGTCGTTCATGACAAAACAGCCGAAGAGGTTGTCACGAAGGGCCAGAGGCTCCAAGGCCTCCACGGCAAGCCGCTTCCCGGTGAGGAAGTTGGTCGCCAGGGACACATAGGGGTTGAACACTCCCGCGCTGCCGTTTTCCGCGTCCACAACGCCCCGGATCTGGCCGGGAGCCAGATCCACGCGCTCCCCCGTCAGGGCCTCGTAGCCGGAGGCGGAGAGGAACAGGCCGGAAGCCAGAAGCTCCCGGTACTCCGCGTGCCAGGTGACGGAGCCCATGGCCGCTTCCTCCTCCACGTGCTCCTGGCCGTCCACCGCCAGACGGATGACGGGGACCTGGGCAAAGTCCGTGATGGTTACGCCGTACTCCTCCGCCATGGCCCGGACCTCCGCCTCCTGGGGAACATCCTGGTCGGCGCGGAAGCGGTAGTCGTAGTCTATAGGCCGCGCGTCGTAGCCCAGCATGGCCCCGGTGCCCAGCATGGGGATGTAGAAGCTGCCAAAGTAGGCCCCGGCGATGAGGAGGGTCATAACCAGCATGTTCCGCACGGTCTGGCGGCCCTGAAAGCGCATCTGGCTGGTGGCGATGATGTCCTTGTAGAGCTTTTTCTTCCCGTTCCAGCCGTTGACCACCGTGTGGAGCAGAATCATGTAAAGGCCCGCCAGGGCGGGGAGGTAAAAAACGGCGGTCAGCCACTCCGGGGCGTACCAGTGGAGCACCAGTACAAAGAAGGAGGGAACCAGATACCCCAGCAGGGCGATACCCACGGGTCCGTACCACCGGGGTACGTCCCGGATGGGCTCAGACTTGTGGGACTCCTGCACGATGTCGATGATATTGGTCCTTCTCGCGGAGCGGCCGCCCAGGATAAACATCATGCCCACAACGAAACAGGAGAAGGCCAGGGACAGGCTGTAGGCGCCGGGGTCGAAGCGGAGCCGCATCTCCTCCGTGTCCACCACGCAGAAGCGGAAGATCTGCCACAGGACCCAGGCCAGGGGCCCGCCCAGAAGGCCCCCGGCGGCGCAGGAGCCCAGGGAGATAACTCCCAGCTCCCGGAACAGCTCCCGCCGCACCTGGGCGCGGGAGGCCCCCAGTGCCAGGAACACGCCAGTCTCCCGGGATTTCTGCCGGAAGAAGAGTCCAGCGGCGTAGGTAGTGAACACGCCGCAGCCGATGACGGCCAGGACAAAGATCATCATCACCTGCTTCCGGCTGTCGCCCCCCTCGGGGAGGACGGCCAGAATGGTGGGGGCCCGCATCATGCAGACGTAGGCGGTGATCAGTAGCACGGAGAAAAAGCAGCACCCCGCCAAAAGGGCGTACCGCCGTCGGTTCTGCCGCCGCAGAAGGGCGTAAACCTGGGAAAAATGTCTCATACTTTTCAAGTTTATTGGACTTCATAGTCCAGTAAAAGTGCGCTGTGCGCACTGGCCGACGATAGGCCAATGGCGCTGGAGACCCCCTGATTTGGCTGTCCCGCAGGGGAAATAGGGCCGTTGGCCCTGATTTTGCAAGAAACGCGCCCCGGCTTTCACCGGGGCGCGTTTTTGATACGGTTTAGGGGAGAAGCCGATCCAGAGTCTCGAACAGAGTCTTGATGTTGATGGGCTTGGCGATGTGGCCGTTCATGCCCTGCCGCAGGGCCTCCTGCCGGTCCTCCTCAAAGGCGTTGGCAGTCATGGCGATGATGGGCAGGGAGGCCAGCGCCGGGTCCTCCAAGGACCGGATGGCCTTGGTGGCCTGGTAGCCGTCCATCACCGGCATCCGCACGTCCATCAGCACCACCTGGTAGCAGCCGGGACCGGCCTGCTTCACCATATCCACGGCGATCTGGCCGTTGTCGGCGATATCCACGGTGAAGCCCGCCTCCTCCAGGATGGTGGCGGCGATTTCCTGGTTCAGCTCGTTGTCCTCCGCCAGGAGAATCCGGCCCGTCCGGTGCTCCGGAGAGGGAAGGCTCTCCGGTCCCTTCTCCGCCCCGGCGGCGGTGACAGATTGGAGGCACTTGCACAGCTCCGAGAGGAAGAGGGGCTTGCCGCAGAAGGCGGTAACCCCGGCGGCTGTGGCCTCCTCCTCAATGTCCGCCCAGTCGTAGGAGGTGAGGACGATGATGGGGGCGTTTTCCCCCACCTCCTGGCGGATGCGGCGGGCCACCTCCACGCCGTTCATATCCGGCAGCAGCCAATCGATGATGTAAACCCGGTAGTCGTCCTGGCGCATGGCCGCCTGCCGGGTGCGGAGGACCGCCTCCTTGCCGGAGAGGGTCCACTCCGCCCGCAGACCCAGCTGCTGGAGCATGTAGGACACGCTGTCGCAGGTGTTGAAGTCGTCATCTACCACCAGGGTCCTAGCGCCCTCCAGCTCCGGAATGCGCTGGATCTCTTTGGCCTCGGCCAGCAGGCGGAGGGTCAGGGAGACGGTGAAGGTGGAGCCCTCGCCCTCCTTGCTGTCCACCAGGATCAGGCCGTTCATCATGTCCACAATGTTTTTCGTGATGGTCATGCCCAGGCCCGTGCCCTGGATGCCGCTGACGGTGGAGGTTTGCTCCCGGACGAAGGGCTCGAAGATGTGGGCGGCGAATTCGGGGCTCATGCCGATGCCGGTGTCCCGGACGCAGAACTCGTATTGGGCATAGCCAGCCGGAGCCCCGGCCTTCTCCGTCAGCCGGAGGCCCACAAAGCCCCCGGCGGGGGTGAATTTCACCGCGTTGCCCAANAGGTTCAGCAGNACCTGGTTCAGCCGNAGCTTGTCGCAGCACACGTCCTCGTGGATCACGTCCACGGTGTCCATCTGCAGCTCCAGCTGCTTGGCCCGGACATCCGCCTGCAAAATGCTCCGAAGGCTGTGGAGAATTTCCGGCAGGCTGCAGGGCTGCTCCTCCAGCTGCATTTTGCCGCTCTCAATNCGGCTCACGTCCAGAATATCGTTGATCAGGCTGAGAAGATGGTTGCCGGAGGTCTGGATCTTTTTCAGGTACTCCTCCACCTGCTCCTTGCTGTTGATGTGGGCCATGGCCAAGGTGGTGAAGCCCACAATGGCGTTCATGGGGGTGCGGATATCGTGGGACATATTGGAGAGGAAGGTGCTCTTGGCCTTGTTGGCCTGATTCGCCTGGGAGAGGGCGTCCTCCAGGAGGCGGTTTTTCTCCATCTCGCCCCGGACCTCGTCGTCCACGCTGCAAAGGCCCAGCACCACCAGCCGGCGGTTCTCCCAGGAGCCGGCCCGNACNGCCTTTACCTGGAAATATTTTATTCCGTCCCGCAGCTGGGCCCGGTAGTTCATGTGAAGCAGCCGCTTCTCCTGCAGCTCCTTCGCCAGGAAGGGGGCGGAGAGGGTATGGCGGAGCAATTCCCGGTCATCCTCGAAAACGAATTCCTCTATATAGCGGGCCAGGCTCTCCCGGGGAGGCACGCCCTCCGTAAAGAGGCCGCCGAAGCTGATCTCATCCACGTCCTCCAGACGCAGAATCGTGCTTTCCCCGGAGTCCAGGTCAAAGGAACACACCACGCCGTAGTCCACGCTGAGGGCCTGGACCAGTTCCGCCTGACGGCGGCGGTCCTCCTCCTTGGCCTTTTCCTCCCGCAGCTTCTGGGCGGTGCAGTCCAGAAGAAAGCGCTGGCAGATCAGTTCCCCGTTTTCCAGAACCAGCTTGGCGTTGCCCATAATGTGGAGAATTTGACCGTTGGCGTGGCGGATGCGGTACTCGTAGCCGACGCTGTCCCCCTCCGCCTTCAGTCCCTGGACCAGCTCCTGAACCCGGACCCGGTCCTCCTCCACCACGGAGTTGGAGAAGAAGGAGAAGCCTTGGTTGATCAGGCTGTCCATGTCGTTGTAGCCGCTGATTTCCAGGGCGGCCCGGTTTATGCTGAGAATCCGGGAGCCGTCCAGGGTGTGGGTCAGAATGCCGCAGTCCATGGAGGTGAAGATGGCTTCCAGAGTGCGGTTTTTTTCGATGATCCTCCGCTCAAACACCCGCTCGCGGGTAACGTCGATGGCTACGCCCACGGTGCCCATGACGGAGCCGTCCAAATCGTACAGGGGGGACTTATAGGTGGTCAGCAGCCGGGAGCCCTCTCCGGCCTTCACGGTTTCCTCGGAGACACAGGTCTTTCCGGTGCGCATGACCTCGTTTTCCGACTCAATGCAGGCGGGGTCGTCCTGGTCCACGTTCCAGATGTAGGCGTGGCGCTGTCCCTGGACCTGCTCCTTGGTCTTGCCCACGGTTTCACAGAAGCTGTCGTTCACCTTCTCGTGAACGCCGTCCTTGGTCTTGTACCAGATCAGGTTGGGGACGCTGTTGATGGTGGATTCCAGGAAGCTGGAGGCCTGCCAGAGATCCTTGCGGGCCTTGCAGTCCCGCTGCCAGCGGCCAAAGCGGAACCGCAGCTCCTCACGGCTCATGGAGGCGGGCCAGATATCCTGGACGGCTGTCAAATCCGCCCCGGCCAGGGAGGGGAAGCCGTCGGCCAGCAGAATCAGCTCCGCCTCCGGCCGCTTCCCGGCGCGGAGGGCCGCCAGATCCTCCTGGGCCTGGGGGCCGCGGAGGCGGGCGATGATGACGTCCGCTCTGGAGGTTTCCTCCGCCTGGGGCCGGGAGCCTTCCGCAAAGGCGTGGGTAAAGGCCTCCAGGGGAGGGATCTGCCGCAGTATCTCCAAAATCTCGGGCCCGCAGCCCACCAGATAGAATCGGATATGACAATGGTACATATGCAAACTCCTCTACTCAGGCAGTAATCAACCNACACNAGTATACAATATCTTCAAGAAAAAGGAAAGAGTAAANCGCCAAATTTCTGCGTTTATGAAAAAACACCCCCGGTTTCCTNAGAGACCGGGGGTGNTNGACATCCATGGGNGCATCCCGCTAGAAGNGGAAAACCGTCAAGCTGNGCGCGGGGATTGATTCAGCGCTTCCTTAGTCCAAGACNTGGACAGCGGCGCCCAGGACGCCGTCGCCNATNTAGACNCTGAGGGTGCCGTCNATCTCTCCGTCCCAGATATGGTCNTAACCGGNCAGGGCGGCGGTCAGCTTCNGCCGCACCAGCTCCATCNCCTCCGGCGCGCCGCCGTTGGCTACCGCCAGATTGTAGCGCTTGTGATCCCCGCAGGCCTTTACCGCCATCTCCACCAGCTTGCCGATAACCTGGTGGCGGCCCCGGACCTTGGCCACGGATTGNAGCTGGCCGTCGGCGGCNAAGGTGATGATGGGCTTGATTTGCAGCAGCGTCCCCGCCGTAGCGGTGACCTTGCCGATGCGGCCGCCCCGCTGGAGGTATTCCAGGGTGTCCACGGAGAAGAAGGGGAACGTGCCGGCGATGAGCTGGGGCGNNCGGCGTTCCGTCAGCTCCGTCCAGTCCATGCCGTTCCGGATATCCTCCGCCANCTGCATCAGGGTCAGCCCCATGCCCAGGGACCCGCTTACGGAGTCNTACACCCGGATGGTGAGATCCTCCCAGTCCTCGGCGGCCAAACGGGTCATGTTATAGGTGCCGGAGAGGCCCCCGGAGAGCATGATGGCGATTACGCCGTCGTACCCGTCGGCGGCAATCTGCCGCAGGNNNTTTTCNATGTCCTCGCCCCGNGGAAGGGAGGTCTGGGGCAGCTCCCCGGCNNGGAGGCGGGCNTAAACNTCNTGGGCGGTGATGTCCACGCCGTCAGAATACTCCCCGTCGGCGCAGAGAATCCGCAGGGGCACGGTATAGATGTGGTTTGCCGCCGCCTGGGCAGGCGCCAAATCGGCGCAGGAGTCTGTCAGCAGGGCGATGTGTTTTGGAACCATAACAGCCTCTCCAAGTTTAAAGTGAGTACCAGCTCTGAAAGGGATGGGGCGGGGCGGAAATTGGAGCTGGATAAAGCAGAAGCCACAAGGTTTGACCTTGTGGCTTGCAGTTTTGGTGGAGATAAGCGGGATCGAACCGCCGACCTCTTGAATGCCATTCAGTCGATTAAAAAACAGATAGGTTGAAA
>JAAVHG010000122.1 GCA_014799855.1 Oscillibacter sp. | reverse complement strand
TCCAGATAGGCGGAAAACTGGGTTACATCCCGGAGATAGGAGCTGACAGTGTTCCGGGAGGCCTGCCGCTCTTCCGCCAAATATGTACTATACCGGGCAATATCGTTTGCCTCCAAGCGACCGTCTCCCTTCCTCTAAGCGTTTTTTACTGAATATCCTTATCTCCTCTGGCGTAATTGTCAGAGAACCATATTTTCTAAAACCAACCGCAGAAACCACGGGGACAGGTACAGCTCCGCGCACATGCCCCCCAGCAGCGCCCCGCAGCAGCCCGCCAGCCGAAGCCAGCTCTCCCGGCCATACACCGCCGGAGCCGCCCGCCGCCCCATTCCCAAGGAGAGGCTGGCCAGGGACGCGCTGGTCCCCCAGGCCGGCACAGCCAGCAGGAAATAACAGGGCAGCGTCACCGCACACCGGATGCCGAACACCGCCAGGGCCAGAAGCACCCCCTTTGGCCCGAAAGCCGCCGTAAAGCAGCAGACGGAAAAGGAGAGAAAGAATCCCCAGGCCGCGGTCAGGCAGGGCAGCAGCGCCACTCCCAGAGAGGTGAAGCCCAGAAAAAAGGCCAGCAGCGGATAGCGGAAATAGAGCGCCGCCGCTGTCAGCGCGGGAGAACCGGAGGGCTCCTCCAGCCGCACATACGCCCGCAGATACCGGCCCAGCTCAACCCCCGCATCGTCCGGGACCCGGCCCGACAGAACCTGTCCCAAAAGGACGCCCGCTAAAAAACAAAGGGCCAGAAATACCAGGCCGGACAACTGTCCCCCCTGCCTCTTTCCGATCAAACCGCCTCACCTCACCCCATCCTATGAGGAAGGACGGCCGCTTATGTCATGTTATGATTTGGCCGGACAAAGAAGCCCCTGTCCGCAGAGGTTGACGTAAACCCTTGTTCTACTATAAAGCAATTTGACAAGATTATCAAGGAATTTCCTGAAAAAAACATCTTTTTGTCATTTATGTATAAATATTATGTAAACTGCATTATGTAAACTGGATAAACCGACCTTTGGGGCGGCGGTCCGGTTCCAATATCTGGTGCCGTCAAAAAATCCGCCGCCCCATATCTGCGTCCTTCCCTCACGGCGGGAAAAGTCAAGTCCCGGCCGGGTCAAAAGTCCGGAAGAGCGAAAATTTTGTGAAATCTCACAAAACCCGCAGACGGCGCCTCCCCTTCCCCCGGCGGCTTCCGGCGGCGGAAATCAGCCCGGCGGCCAATCCTCCGGCCAAGGCGCACAGCAGCAGCGCCCCTCCCCTGCCGGTCCAGGCCACCGCGTCCCAGCAGAGAACTCCCACCGCCGCCAGCAGAGCGGCGAAGACCGCCGCCGGCAGCAGGGCGCTGGGCAGCGTCCCGCAGAAGGGCCGCCGTCCGCACAACAGGCCCCCGCACAGGGCCGACAGCCCGCACACCACCGCCACCGCCGGAAACAGTCCGTTCTCGGACAGCGTTCCCCGCACCGCCAGCAGCGTCACCAGCAGTATCCCCAGCAGATACAGCCCCAGGGACAGTCCTAAGCCCTCCAGCACCGTCAGCCAGGGGGGCGGCGCCTTCTTCTTTCCTTTTGCCATAAAAAAACCTCCCTCGAAATATGCTCCTGCAAAGAGCATATTCCAAGGGAGTGGGAATTTATGAGGGGATTACTTGTCCTCTTTCTCCTCGGGGGCGGAAATCTCGGCGGGAGACTCCTCGTCCTCCTCCTTTTTCTTGGCGGCCTCCGGCTGCTCGCTGGTCTGCACGCCGGTGGTGGAAATGGCCCACTTGGCAATCTGCAGCCGGACCCGGTCATCGCTGGTCTCAATGACCAGGGTATTGCCATCCACAAAGACCACCCGGCCGATGATGCCGCCGATGGTGGTAATGGTGTCGCCCTTCTTGATGCTGTCCCGCATCTCCTGGGCCTGCTTCTTCCGCTTGTTCTCCGGCCGGATCAGAATGAAGTAAAACACACCGATCACGACGACCATCATTAAAATGGATTCCATAAAAAAACTCCTTTACCTTTTGTGAATTTGCTGACTCGCGCATTCGCCTATCACTGTATTATACTGGCTGCATCATGGTTTTGCAAGCACTTTCTTCCCGCTCTGGCGGAAAAAGGAAGAACGGGGAAGAATCTGGAACTTTTTTCACGCCGCAAAGGGATTTTTCTTGGAAACGTCTCCCAACGGCACAACTTCTCCTTGCCATATGGCGGAATTTCAGGTATAGTATAATAAGAATATAGGAAAGCGAGGACAAATGCGTATGCGTAAGAGCATCAAAAAGGCGGTGGGAACCCGGGTTGCGGCGGCGCTGATATCCATTGTGCTGTTCAGCTTTGTCACTACAGGGAACGTATTCCGCATCCAAAGCATCGAAGCCAGCAACCAGCAGATTCAATCCCTCCTGGACCGGGCCCAGCGGGCGGAGGCCGCCCACTACAAATGGGTCACTAACCTCAGCAACGCGCTTTACGCGGATAAGGAATTCACCGGCAGCCTGGACTATACCGCCTGCGTCCTGGGCCAGTGGCTCTACGGTGAGCCCGGCACGGAGGACGCCAATATCCTGGCCCTTCGCAATGAAATGATCTCCTTGCACCAGCAGCTCCATGAGTCAGCCTCCCAGGTTCTTGACCTTAAGGAGACCCGCCCCGCGTCCGCCTATACATATTATCAGGATACCATCCAAGCCACCCTCACCACTCTGGTGGGAAAGCTGGATCAGGTCATTGAGCGCAGCGAGTTCCTCACCGAGGAAATTCAGGACACGATGGACCGCACCCTTGTCATCATGCACCTGACCACCACCTTCTGCCTGGTGTTGGCGCTGTTCTGCCTCATCAGCCTGGTGTTCTACGTAATGAAAAAGGTCATCCGCCCTATCCTCATCATCACCAAAAGCAGCGAACCTCTTCACGAGGGTCATCTGAATTTGGATATCCCCTATCAGTCGGAGGATGAGCTGGGCCAGCTGGCCGATTCTCTGAAACGGTCTACAGCCTTGATCAACAGCTATGTGGCGGATATCAACCGGATTATGAATCAGCTGTCCCGCGGAAATTTTGACGTAGCCACCCAGACCTCCTACATCGGCGACTTCCAATCCATTGAGGAATCTATCAACCGCTTTACCGCCGCCATGTCCAACGCCCTGGGGCAGATCAAGCAGGTTCAGCTCCAGATCTCCAGCCATGCGGAGCAGCTCTCTAACAGCTCCCAGAGTCTGGCCCAGGGGGCCACGCAGCAGGCCAGTTCCGTGGAGGAACTGTACGCCACTCTGGATCAGCTCACCCGGAGCGCCAAGCAAAACGTCTCCACCGCCGCCAGCGCCCAGGAAAATGCCCAGCTCACTGGCCAGCAGGTAAGCCTTAGCGGCCGGCAGATGAAGGACATGGTTTCCGCTATGGAGAATATCACCGAATCCTCCCAGCAGATCCGCAACATTATTGCCACCATTGAAAACATCGCCTTCCAGACCAACATTCTGGCCCTGAACGCCGCTGTGGAGGCCGCCCGGGCCGGTTCCGCCGGAAAAGGCTTCGCCGTAGTGGCCGACGAGGTGCGGAGCCTTGCCGCCCAGTCGGATCAGGCGGCAAAGGCCACCAAGGAGCTGATTGAAAACTCCGTCCAGGCTACCAGCCGGGGCAGCGAAATCGTGGGGCAGGTCTCCGAAACCCTCCAGGAGACGCTGCAGCTGGTCACCCGCTCCACCGGCGACATCAACGGCATCGCCAAGGCCATTGAGGGCGAGGCGGAATCCATCGCCCAGGCGACGGAGGGCATCGGCCAGATCTCCTCTGTGGTGCAGATGAACTCCGCCAGCAGCCAGGAGTCCGCGGCGGTCAGCGCGGAGCTGTTCCAGCAGGTGCGGCTCTTGGAGAACCAGACCAAGCAATTCCATCTGAAACAGAGAAATTGATCCAATAAAATTGTCAGTTATTCCAATATAATCAACATACGCCGCCATCTTGGCGGCGTATGTTTTTCCCTTCCCTATCCAAAAAAAGAAATCCCGGACCTGAGTCCGGGATTGGATTTGCCCATATGGTATTCGTTGTCCTCAAAAGAGGCGGCTTTAAATCGCTCTGGTGACCTTACCGGAGCGCATACACCGGGTACAAACATACACATGGCGGGGGGAACCGTTGACGATCGCCTTCACCCGCTTCACGTTGGGCTTCCAAGAACGATTGGAACGCCGGTGAGAGTGGGAAACCTTGATGCCGAAGGTCACGCCCTTGTCGCAGAACTCGCACTTTGCCATCCGCTGCACCTCCCTGCTGTCGTGTAGTCTCCTGCCTTCCGGCAGGCACAACTGGTATCATAGCAGAAATTTCTCAAAAAGGCAAGAAGAATTTTGAAAAAAATCAGAAAAAACAGCAATTTTTTTGTGTCTTTGGAAAAATTCACAATTCAACGGGAATTTTATTTAAAAAAATGAGCTTTTTTACAAAACTCCCAGAGAAACGGTTCAGGACAGGCGGAGAATCTCCTTTTTTAGCCGGGAAATAATTCGCTTTTCCAGCCGGGAAATGTAGCTTTGGGAGATGCCAAGCTGGTCCGCCACCTCCTTCTGGGTCTGCTCCCGGCCTCCGCCAAGGCCGAAGCGAAGGGTGATGATCTGCTTTTCCCTGGGAGACAGCATATTGATAGCCGCCGCCAGAAGGCTTCGCTCCACGTCCTCCTCAATGGGACGCATAACCGTATCCTCGTCCGTGCCCAGCACGTCGGAGAGCAGCAGCTCGTTGCCGTCCCAGTCGGTGTTCAATGGCTCATCAAAGGACACCTCCCCCTTGCGGTTGGCGTTTTTCCGAAGGTACATCAGGATCTCGTTTTCAATGCACCGGGAGGCATATGTAGCCAGCTTGATGTTTTTGTCCACCCGGTAGGTGCCCACCGCCTTGATGAGCCCGATAGTGCCAATGGAAATCAGGTCCTCAATATTGATCCCGGTATTCTCAAACCGCCGGGCGATATACACCACCAGCCGGAGATTATGCTCAATGAGCTCCTTCCGGGCCTCCTCGTCCTCCAGCCTCGCCAGCANNTCCGCCTCCCGCTCCCGGCTCANCGGCGGGGGCAGGGCGTCGCTGCCGCCGATGTAGTGAATCTCCTCCGTCCGCCCCAGGCCCAGCCGCTCCAGCAGCTGCCAGAGGCATTGCCGCAATTGTTCCATGATGTCCTTCCTTTCCTGGTTCGCCNCCCCAGAGGGCCGCGTATCCGTCGCCCAGGGCCGTTGGCGACAATGCCGCCGTCAGTCCGNGATACCGCTTGCCGCCGATCTCCGTCCAATCGGTCCGGACCGCCAGCAGCAGCCCCCGGGAGGTGCCTACCGCGTGGTAAGGCAGAAGATAGGGCCGCAGATGGGGCGCCGNCGCTTGAAACGGGATCAGAAGATCCGCCGGAGACGCCANACTCTCCGCCGTCAGCAAAGCCCGNGCCTCCCGGGACAGCAGGCCGTCCAGGGCACCGGGGGCGGTTACCAGCACCGGCCTTCCCTCCGATGGCTCCCGAAGGCTGGCTCCNGTNTCCAGCAGCGCCGTCAGCTCCACCATCCGGCCCGCCGCCGCGACCCGGACGGGAATCAGCTCTCCCCGGATNCCGTGTCCCGCCGCCGCCCGGAAAACCACCGTCAGCACCAGATAGGCCGCCCCGGCGGAGAGTACCAGAACCCTGCCGTTGATGTCCGTATAAAANACGCCTCGCACCGCCGGGATCTGGCCTCCGGTCAGCAGCCCCAGCGCCAGTACGCACCCCGCCATGGCGCAGGAGACNGCCAGCAGCAGCAGCGTCAGCCGGAAAAACCGCTCCTCGCCNCCAAAGGCGATGACCGACAGCAGCACTCCNGCCGCCGCCTTTACCGGGCCTGTGGAGAGAAAGCCCATTCCCGGCAGAAACGCCGCTGCGGCGTAGGCCCCGCCGGCCAGGGCCGCCAGCAGATACCGCCTTCGCCGGAGGGGGATACCCGCCAGCCGTCCGGCGGAGAGCAGCAGCAGGTAATCCATCAGGGCGTTGAAGACAAACACGCTGTCGATGTAAACCACCGTCATGGAGNTCCCCCTCTCCTTTGTCCCATGGCCATATTATAGGGCAGGCTCTCTGGGAAAATGGTCGAAACGGGATATGGAGGAGGGATTAAGACATAAAGAAAAAGAGGCGGACCTGTAATCCAACGCCATCTAAGTNAAGCAGCAAGCCCCTGTGGAGTTAGTCCCCACTTTTGATCTCTCTGTGGTTAGANGCTTTTCTCTTAACTNAATANTATTGGACTGCAGGTCCGCCCCTTTTATCTCCCGCGCGGTACATTTATCCATTCAAGAAGGGCACCACCATGGAGGCCAGCATGGACAAAACCAACACCGCCACCAGGACCCACGCCATAATCCGCTTCATCCTGCCGTTCATTCCCTCTCCCNCTCCGTCAAAATTTTNCGAATCCGTTTTTCCACCTTGGCCCGGGGCAGCATCAGCTCGTGACCGCAGCCCAGGCATTTTATCTTGATGTCCATACCCACCCGCAGAATTTCCCACTGGGCGCTGCCGCAGGGGTGGGGCTTTTTCAATTCNACTTTGTCGTGAAGCCGCAGATCCATAGGTTTCCTCCTGTCATGATGGCGCATATAGTATGGTATGTCAACCCCGCGNAGGCCNAAACCNTCCGCGTATACAAACAAATTGCCGCGCCNGCGGCGGATAGGATGGATGAACTATGCCGGAAAACCGATTATTCCCGCCGGAGGGGCTGAATCCCTCCCCCGNGTATACCCTCTCCGATTTGAAAACCGCCCTGGAAACCGGGGAGATTTTGGAGNCCCCCGCCCGCCGCTGCGGCCCGGACCATACCCTCCACTTCACTTTANGCGGCGTAGAGGCCCNNATGCCCCGCCAGGAGGCCATCGCNCCATGGATCAGCGGCGCGGAGCGGGATATCTCNGTATTATCCAGAGTCGGCAAAGCGACCTGCTTTGCGGTAAANNCCATAGANGCCGACGGCAAAGGCGCGCCNACCGCNCTGNTGAGCCGCCGGGACGCCCAGGAAAAGGCCATGGCGTATTTCCTGGANCATCTGGAGCCGGGCATGGTTCTGGCCTGCCGGATTGTCCGNTTGGAACGCTACGGGGCCTTTTTGGACATNGGCTGCGGCGTGGTGGCCATTCTGCCCATCGAACAGATCTCCGTCTCCCGGATTGCCCACCCCAAGGACCGGTTTTACGAGGGCCAGAAGGTACTGGCGGCNGTGCTGTCCTTTGACAAGGANCGGCGNCGGGTGACCATGACCCACCGGGAGCTTTTGGGAACCTGGATGGAAAACGCCAGCCGCTTCTCCCCCGGCGANACCGTNGAGGGCGTGGTGCGGGGCGTGAAGGAGTANGGCAGCTTNATCGAGCTGACCCCNAACCTCTCNGGNNTGGCGGACACCAAGACGGATCTGGCTCCGGGNGNCCGGGTGNCNGTGTACATNAAAAGCATCCGGCCGGATCGGATGAAGGTAAAGCTNCAGGTTATCCAGAAGCTGGCNNCCAGNGATCCGGAGCCTATCCGNTACCAGATCACCGANGGGCAGCTAGACCACTGGGTCTACTCCCCGCCCAATTATGAAAAGGAGCCGGTAGAGACGGTTTTTAAAGCTCCCGTCCCTTGATCTTCTCCCAATAGGCCTTAGCGGCCTGCTCTGTTTTGTTGTCGCCCCACTGGTAATACTTGGTTCCCACCAGGGCGTCGGGGAGATACTGCTGGTCCACCCAATGTCCAGTAAAATTATGGGGATACAGGTAATGCTGCTGATGGTCGAAGCCGGTGGTGTCCGCGTGGACGTTTTGCAGCTGGCGGGGCACGTCGCCAGTGCGGCCCGCCCGGACGTCCGCCCTGGCCTGGCCGATACCCTCCACCACACTATTGGACTTGGGAGCCGTAGTCAGCAGAATGGCCGCCTGGGCCAGGGGAAGCTGAGCTTCCGGAAGACCAAGCTGCATGGCGGTATCCACGCAGGCCTTCACGATCGCCACCGCCTGGGGGTATGCCATCCCCACATCCTCGCTGGCGGAGCAAAGGAGCCGGCGGCAGGGAGTCACCAGATCCCCCGCCTCCAGGAAGCGGGCCAGATAGTGGAGGGCCGCGTCCGGGTCGCTGCCCCGGAGGGACTTCATCAAGGCGGAGGCGGCGTCGTACATGGCGTCCCCGCCCCGGTCGTAGCGCATGGCGCTGCGCTGTGCAACCTGTAAAGCGTCTTTACTTGTCAGTATGATTCGACCCTGATTGGGAGCCGCCGCCTGACAGAGAAGTTCTACTGCGTTGATGGCCTTCCGCACATCTCCGCCGCAGGAGGTGGCAATCTGCCGGGGAACCCCCTCCTCCCACTCAATGGAAAGGCCGGTTTTTTCCCGCTGGATTTCCAAGGCCCGCCGCACTGCCGGCTCCGCCTCCTCCGGAGGGACAGACTTGAACTCAAACACTGTGCTTCGGGACAGGAGGGCGGCGTATACATAGAAATAGGGGTTCTCTGTAGTAGAGGCAATGAGGGTCAGCTTGCCGTTCTCCATGAATTCCAGGAGACTTTGTTGCTGCTTTTTGTTAAAATATTGGATCTCATCCAGGTACAGCAGCACGCCGCCGGGGGCCATCAAGGTTCCTACGTCAGCGATAACATCCTTGATGTCCTGCAAGGAGGCGGTGGTGGCATTGAGGCGGTACAGGGTCTTCTGGGTCCGGCGGGCGATGATATTGGCGATGGTGGTTTTGCCAGTGCCGGAGGGACCATAGAAAACCATGTTGGCCTCCGCCCCGCTTTCAATGAGCCGCCGCAGTACCGCGCCGGGGGCCAGAAGGTGCCGCTGGCCCACCACCTCCTCCAGGGATTTTGGACGGATATCGTCCGCAAGAGGACTGCGCACAGCGTCCCCTCCTTTCTTTAAGGTGGTATGTAATGAAGAGAAGCAAGCATGTAAAGTAAATTAACTTGCCAGTATTTTTACC
>JAAVHG010000121.1 GCA_014799855.1 Oscillibacter sp. | reverse complement strand
CCTGGGGGGCGGAGGAGTCGTGGGGCTGGTAGGACCGGACGGAGCCGGCGGCGCGGANGGTGGGAATGGCCTGNTCCCGGACCGCCGCNTTTTTGAACATCAGCAGGAAGCCGTGCTCCACGACCTGCTCCGCCGTGGAGGCGTCGGTCTCCACATTGGCGGGCTCGTAGAGGAAGTCCGCCGGGGAGCAGAACTCCTGGATGGCGGTCACCAGCATGAAGGAGCGCAGGTTCTCCATGCCGCAGCCGTCGTCGAAGAAGACCCGCAGCTCATAGGGGAAGTCGGGATTTCCTCCGGCGGGNGCTTCCTGGGCGGGAGCCTCCGGGCCGCCCTGAACCGGGGCGGGAGCCGTGGCCGCGGGGGCCGCCGGGGCGGAAGGTTCTTCCTGAACCGCTTCCCCTTTAATTTTAGCGATCAAACTATTAATATTTGTAAGGAAACTGTCGATATTCTGATCGAGCGGCTGTTCCGCCTCCACCTTCTCCATTTCGCCGCGGTAGAAGTCGATGGAATGGAGCATCAGGTCGAACAGGGTGGGACGCTCCTCATCCGGGACCACCGCCATGGTGCCCTCCCGGATGAGGAAGAACATATCCTCAATACGGTGGGCCACCGCGGCCAGGGAGTCGAATTCCATCATGGCNGAGGAGCCCTTGATGGTATGCATGATGCGAAAAATCTCGTTTACATTGTCCTGAGAGAAGGTATTCCCCTTTTCCGCGTCCAAAACGATATTTTCCAGCTGCTCAAGCAGCGAGTTNGTTTCGTAGATATACATATCCAAGATATCGTTGCTGCTCATGAAAACACCACCTCATTAAGTCTTTTTCATTACTATCGACGCATTCCGATGAAAAAATAAGTGTCTGTTACAAGTTTTCTATAAGTTTTTTTCTGCGAGGTGTTNCCCATGCCCGATATTNTAGGCGCAACCAACCCCGTACCAGGGTACGACAGTGCCTCGGCAAACCGAAATATTCCCGTTTCGCCCAACAATACCCAGATTCAAAATGTGCCGGACCCNACCCGCGTCACCCGCAGCGACGGNCGGACGGAGCAGCAGGACAGCGGCGCCCAGGGCGACGGCGTCCGGTACGACTCCAATTTCCAAACCTTCCTCCAGCGCCTGCGGAACACGCCGGGCATGGCCCAGAGCCTGTCCCGCATCCTCTCCGGCCGGGAGGGCACGGTGGTTCTCTCCGGCATGAGCGAGGGCATCGCCCAGGAGATGTCCCAGATTCTGGAGATGCTGCAAATGGACGAGTCCCAGCTGCTGGACTTCCTCAGCGGCCAGGTCCGGGCCAACNCCCTGTTCAGCGGGGCCCTCTTCGCCCTCCTCCGCAACGCCTACGCCAGGGCCTCCTCCGACGGGGTGCGGACCGACATTCTGCANTTTCTNCGGAACTACGCGGATTTCGCCTCCACCTCCCATCTGGAGGGGAACATGCTCCGCAACCTTCACAGCATGGCCGACGCCATGCCCGCCAGCTGGGCGGAGCGGCTGCGGGATATGATTGGCCAGCTGGAAAACGGCGTCATGGCCGGGGACCGGGCGGGCAATCTGGAGCTTTTGCAAAAGGGCGTCTTNCCCTANATGGGGAACTACGTGGAGCGGACCCACGATCTGGGCCTTCCCCGGACGCTGCTGTCCATGCTGGCGCTGAACATGGCCCGGTATGAAAACGGCTCCGAGGCCAACCTTCTGGAGTCCTTCCACCAGCTGGCCGGCTACGGCACGNTGAAAAACCAGCTGGGGGGCATTGACGACAAGGCTCTTTTGAATCTGCTCCGCAGCAACCAGCAGGGCCAGGAGTCCCGGGCCATTCAATTCTCCAACCANCTGACCGCCGCCGCGGCGGCCGCCCTCCGGGGCGAGGGCAGCGCGGAGATTCAGCAGGCCTTCCAGAACCTGATGAGCGCCCTTTTGATCAACGAGAGCGTGTATATGCCCATCAACCACTATCTCATTCCCCTGCAGTGGGAGGGGCGGATGCTCTTCTCGGAGCTNTGGGTGGACCCCAACGCGGACGAGGGCCGGAACGGCGGCGGAGGCGGCGGAGAGCGGACCATGCGCTTCCTGTTCAAAATGGATGTGCAGTCCCTGGGCCTGTTCGACGTGGTGCTGACCACCCGGGGCGCGGACGTGGATTTGCAGATCGCCTGTCCCGACAGGGCGGTCCCCTTCGCCCGGCAGATCGAGACGGAGGTTTCCAAAATCCTGGTCCGCAACGATCTCAAGCCCAGCAGCGTCACCGTGCGGAAAATGGAGCGCCCGGTCACCTTGACCGAGGTGTTCCCGAAAATTTTTGAAGGGATGAACAGCGTTAATGTCAAGGTCTGACGGAATGAAAAACCCGGTCAAGAAGGCGGTGGCCCTGCAATACGGGCCGGACGACACCGCGCCGGTAATCGTGGCCTCCGGCATGGGATACATGGCGGAAAAAATCGTGGAGACCGCCGCCGACAACGGCGTTCCCATTTACGAGGACAATTCCCTGTCCACCATTTTGACCCAGCTGCAGCTGGGCCAGGAGATCCCCCCCAGCCTGTACCAGGCCATTGTGGAAATCTACGTGTACTTCCTCCGCTTCGACCCCTCCGGGAAGAAGGACGGAGGCGGGAACGCGCCATAACGGAAAATGAGGTGACAACATGAGCAGAAACTCGGATCACGACTACTTAATTATGGACACCGCCGACGCNCCCCTGGGCACAGGCAAGCGGGTNTCCCCGCCCAACTCCCCCCAGCTNCANGTGGAGGTTCTGGACGGGAATATTGANAACGTGGAAGGCCACGACAGCATCAAGCTCCTGAGCCTGACCGGGGCTCCGCCCCAAATCTGCCGGGTGCTGCGGATTCGGGGCGACCGGGTGATNCTGGACCCCCAGAGNACCATNACCACCGACATGCGGCGGAACCTCCGGGTCCCGGTGCGCTTTGACAGCCTCCTCTACCCCGTCACCGGACGGTGGAGAGGCAGCCGCCCGGCCCAGTCCATCGACCTCAGCTGCGGCGGCGTGGCCTTCCGGTCGGAGCCGGGGCTGGAGATCGGGGAGATTTTGGAGATCGTCGTCCTTACGGTGGAGGCGCCCCTGATTCTCCGGGGAGAGATTCTCCGCCAGCGGGACCTGGAGGACGGCAGCGTTTTCTCCGCCACGAAATTCCTGGATCTCTGCGAGGACGAGGAAATGCTTCTGCGGGAGACGGTGTTCAGCATCCAGCTGAACAACCGGCCGCTGATGTGACGGACCTTTGGCATAGGCGCGCCGGACCGGCGCTGGCAATAGAAGCGGCAAACCAGCAATGAACACGGAACACGGGAGGTACCACAGATGAATGTCACCAGGAGGAACAGATTCACACAGGGCGCGTTTAAGCGGCTGGCGGCTCTGGCGCTGTCTTTGGCGCTGATGGGCGGCTTTCTGCCGTCGATTCCGCCGGTGTCCACCGCCAGCGCGGCGGCGTGGATGCGGCCTTACTTGGACCAGATGGTGGAGTGGGGCGTGATGCAGGGAGACGCCAACGGAAATTTGAACGAGGACCGGCAGATCACCCGGGCGGAATTTGTCACCCTGGTAAACCGGGCTTTCGGCTACACGGATATGGGCCCCAACCCCTTCACCGACGTGCCGGACAGCGCCTGGTACGCGGAGGACGTCCGCATTGCCCATCAGGCGGGCTATTTTAACGGCAGCTCCCCCACCACCGCCTCCCCCACCGCCCTGGTGACCCGGGAGCAGGCGGCGGCCATGATTGGCCGGAGCCTCCGGATGCAGGGCGGCGTGGGCCTGAACACCAGCTTCACGGACAACCGGGAGATTGGCGCGTGGAGCCGGGGCCTCGTGCAGGAGGCCGCCGACATGGGCATCATCCAGGGCTATGAGGACGGCACCTTCCGTCCCAAGAACATCATCACCCGGGGGCAGGTGGCCTGCTTCCTGGTCCGCGCCCTGGGCACGCTGGTCAAAGAGCCCGGCGAGCAGAACGCCGGCGGCGTATACGGCAACCTGACCATCACCACCCCCGGCGTGAAGCTGAAGGACACCACCGTCACCGGCAACCTCTATCTCACCGGCGGCGTGGGCCTGGGCAACGTGGAGCTGGAGAACGTGACGGTCATGGGCAAGATCGTGGTCTGCGGCGGCGGCGAGAGCCAGGAGGGCGACGACAGCGTGGTTCTCCGCAACGTCACCGCCAACGGCCTGGAGATCGACAGCCTGACCGACCAGTTCATCACCGTCCGGGCCGAGGGCCTGACCAACATTGAAAACACCACCGTCCGCACCTCCGCCTATCTGGAGGACCTGACCGAGGACGGACTGGGCCTGAACTACATCGAGCTTGCCGGCGTGGAGGGGCTGGACGCCCCCACCCTGCATCTGGCGGGCAATATCAAGGAGGTCAAGAACCTGACCCCCAACTCCTCCATCCTGGTGGCCCAGGGCGTCACCAATAAGCTGACCATGGATGAAAAGGCCCCCGGCGCGACGCTCAGCATTGACAACAGCGCCAGCATCCGGGAGCTGAACCTGGACATTGGCACCCAGGTCGCCGGCACCGGCAGCGTCGGCATTCTCCACGTCAACGCCGACGGCTCCGTGATTTCCATGCTGCCGGACGACATCCAGGTCCGCCCCGGCATTACCTCGAATATTTACCGGGAGCAGATGGACACCGTGGCGGGCCAGGAATCCTCCGAGGACCCCCGGCTGCTGGCGGGCTATCCCCGCATGCAGAACGTGGCCTCCACCTCCGCTGAGGCGGTGTTCAGCACCAATAAGAAAGGCACCATCCGCTGGGGCCTCTCTGCCCTGACCGACGGCTCCCTCACCGAGGATCAGCTGCTGAATCCGGCCAGCTACCCCGCCAAGGTTATCAAGAGCGGCACGCTGAATGCCAACGCCTCCAAGACGGAGCTGACCACCAAATTGACCGGGCTGACCCGGGACGGGTCCTATTACCTCTCCGCCATGCTGGTGGATAACCGGACCCGCTACAGTCCCGTAAAGGTGACGGCTTTTACCACCACCGACGATTCCACGCCCAATTTCTCCACCGGCTATCCCGGCGTTCCGATTTTGACGGAGGACCGCAACGGCGATCAGGTGGCCCAGATCATGGTCATGGCGACCAAGAGCTGCCAGCTCTACTACGCCCTGATGCCCAAGGGCTCCTCCACCCCCACGGCCAACGCCTTTAAATCCGGGGCGGTGCCCGGCAACCTGGGCTTTGGCGTGGTGGATCTCACCAAGGACACACCCTTCCTGCTCTCCCGGCTGAACTCCTCGTTCCTGGAGGAGCAGACCCAATACGACCTTTACCTCTGGCTCTGCGACGCGGATAACGGCAAGAGCTCCTCTGTGCGGAAGATCTCCTTCACCACCCTGGACAAAACCCCGCCGGTGGTGACTACCCTCCTCCAGAGCAACTCCGCCGCGCGCACCGCTACCATCACCTACACCGTCAATGAGCCGGCAACCCTCTACTGGGCTGTGGTCCCCGCCGGAGACACCTTCCTGCGGCCTACCGCGGCCGGAGAGGTGATCAAGCCTGAGGATCTGACGGCGAAAATCCAGGTGGAGAACGCCAAGGGCCGGGCGGACCAGAGCGGNAACTCCAACGCCGCCCGGGCGGACAACAACACCCAGTTCACCATCAGCGGCCTGACCGCCGAAACCACGTACGACCTTTATTATGTGGCGAAGGACCGGGCGGGGAACTACTCGGAAGCGGTNCTGGTCTACACCCCGGTAAAGACCCTGGACANCAANGCCCCGACNGCCNCTCTGGATTATTTCCCCAAGCAGAACGGATCTCCCCAGTCTGNCAGCGACGTGTACATAGACTTCTCGGAGGTCNTCTACGGCCANTACCTGGACCGGAGCCAGCAGCTGATCACCGACGATTTTGAGGCCCTGTACAAGGANGTTCAGGCNCATGAGGACGACGCGGACCCCCGNATGCTGAACCANGCCAAGGANGCCCTGGCNACCGCCCTGCAAAGATACATCACCTTCTANAAGCTGGATGGNGAATTTGTNCAGGCCAACGTCAAATCCGTCGGCCAGACAGACGATACCTGGGATGTGGANTACCGGGAGGTCGTCGTTTCCAAGCGGGACGGCAAGACGCGGCTGACCTTCCCCAACGGCAGGGCCATCAACCTGCANAGCGGCGGCACTTACCGCTTTAACCTGCTGGGCATCAGCGACGGCGATAACCGCTGGGANGAGGAAGTGGTTCTTGGGCCATTCACCGTTGTTTTCGCCACGGTGGATTTGAATGAGGGAAATACCTCGCGGATTTTTGCAACCGAGATGGACNTTGGAAACTTCGGNACNGTCACTCCCGACGACAAGGATGACGCCAACGGCGATTTCATCTACGCTGACTTCGACTTCACCATGGACCCCAAGTCCACGGAAAANGTTCCCTCGGATATCAACTGGGATCTNCTCCTCTGGACAGACACCAACACCACCTTCACCGTCTACACCCGGCAAACGGACGTGGCGGGCCAGTGGGGAGCCTGGACACAGGCGCCCAAGCGGGTAACGCCCACTCTGGACGTGACCCTGGCCTCAAGAGAGGCCGGCGATCCCGCGCCGTGGAGGACCATGGTCTACGTGTCCCTGAGCCGCTATCTCCGGGCTGAAACCACGGCTCCGGCTCTGCGGGACTTTGTCCGCAAAGTGGAGGTCGCCGTTCANGTGGACTCCATCGAGCAGAATGTGGACCGCACCTCCTGGAATAAGGACGTAACTATGGGCTTCGTCGTTCTTGCCGGCCGCAACAACGCGCTGGACCGGGCGGCTTTGACATCGCCAAACAACAACTATGAAAATATGAGAAACGCCTTAGAGAACGGCGCTATCAACATCAGCAATAACGTAAAGGCGGATTCCGGCTCCGAACCCTTTACCCTCGGGCATACCTTCTCGGACACCCTGATTCCCCAGATTAAAGACAACTTCCCCAATATCTTCCCCAGCGATACCTCGGCTGAAATTCAGATATCGCTGGATCACGACGCAAAGGCCGTCTGCTACGTGGCGGCTCCTTTGTCCAGGACCGTCAGCAGCGGAACCGGATATGTCTGTACGCATGATCCTACTTTCGCGGGCACCAGTACAAAGGTGCCGATTGAAAAGATCCCCGGCCTGGATCAGGATGGCAATGCTCTCCCCTCAACGGGAATCACGCAGGGTGACTTTGTCGCGGTGGAAGATCCCAATACCAGCTTTGTAACCCGTACGGACACTACCTACGACGAGGTCGGCGACGTCCGCGCCAGAACGGAGAATCTCGCCGCGAACGCGTCCCGAAGCATCACCATCCCCAACCTGACGCCTTTAACCACCTATTTCCTTTACGTGGTCATTCAGACCGCCAAAAACAACTCGGAAACCATGGTGTTCCAGTTTACCACTCTGGAAGCCATCCGGCCCGTGGTTGAAATCAACCATATCAGCAACGATTCCGCCTCCATCACCGTAGACAAAAGCTCCTATGTAGAGTATCTCCTTATTAAGAGCGACGCTTTCAATGACCCCACCTCCATTTTCAAGCAGCAAATGTTTGGAGGAGCGTATTCGGACGAAGCTTCCCTTTCCGGTTTCCCCGCTTTGGGCCAGAGCGGAACGATTCTGGAGGCCATGATGACCACCTGCATAGACGGCCACAAGGGCACGATTTTCGACAACCACGCTAACGAATTTGCCAAAAACCAGGTGGCCCAGCTGATCCGCACCACCTCCACCACCGGCGCCTATTATGGACATTCCGGCAGCTTCGCCCTGACGGTTCCGCCCCCCACAACCGCGGGGACAAACCCCACCGCGACCTCGGATGTAATCTACCTGAGCGATCACATGGAGCCCAATACGTACTACACCCTTCTGGCGGTGGGCCGCAGCTCTGACAAGGACGCTTTCCGGGCCTCCCAGCCCTATTATCTGGCCGACAGAAGCCTCCTGATGGTGACGAACACCTATGCTGCTTCGAAGGTCAGTGATACATCGCCGACCTTCAGCGGCACCTTGTCCATTCAGTTCAGCGGCAATCTTTACGGCGTGGTTACGCAGAGTACCGGATCTACTGGCCAGGGCTTCTATCCCCTGGACTACTGCGGTGCGGGCCAAAACAGCCATGTTGCTCCTAACCTGGAGCAGACGAGCGGCGGCGTTACCTACGCCAACATCGGCCGGGGCACGGAATTTATGAGCATCCTTGGCAATGCGGACAAAGTTACGCTGAATGGGCTTAATCCGGGTACACACACGCCAATAGGAAGCCTGCTGGAATTTACCATAGAGGACGTTACCAGCGCGCAGATCACCTTTACCACGAACGTCTGCGGCTCCAACGGCATCGCGCACAGCAAACAGTTGACTGTGAGTCTGGCACGGTCGCTTGAAGTTGACATCGACGGCGGCAGGTATTATGCCTGGCATGTAAACGTTACCCCTGAGTGGGACGCCAGAGACTGACCCTGAACAATCCCGGGAGGGCGGGCGTTTCCGCCCGCCCTCCTCACTTTTCTTTCAAAAAAGGAGTGTATCCTGATGAAATCCAACCCTTTGCGCCGCTTCTGGGCGTTCCTCCTGTCCCTTGTTCTGGCCCTCTCCCTGTCCACGCCCGCTTTGGCGGCTGGTGGGCCAGTGTCGATAGTGGATGAGAGTCTCAAATTTGTGAGCGGTGATGGCTTTAGCAGCCCCGATCTTTATATCACCTATGGTTCCACTTCGGGGGGCACATTGAGGGCCGAATTCGAGCGGACTGGCACATTTGAGGATCTCACATTCACATGGGCGGTCGAAACACCCGGCATTGTAACTATGGACCATCGCACCGATACGATAACAAAAGAGTACAATTACAACAATGTTTCCAATACCTTTTATCCCGTCGGTGTGGGCGTTACCAAATTAACCTTAACCTGCGTAAGCGAGACCGGCACTACAACCATTGAGTGTTCCATTAGCGTCCAGCCCGATTCGGTAGATGTTGTCGGCCTTCTTCTAAGCTCGGATGGGCAGATTTTTTCCCGGAACATCTCTGTTTCCGTCGGCACGGGCAAGACTACGCAGATTACCCCCCAGATCAGTCCGGATAACGCCGACGATCAATATGTTCTTTGGGACGTCAGCCCCGCGGGAATTATCTCCATTTCCTCTTCCGCCGCGGCCACTAAATCGGGTGATCCGATAACCATCGACGCCCTTGCCGAAGGCACCGCCACGATCACGGCAAAATCCCACCGGAACAACACCATCACCGCCACCTGCGTGGTTACGGTCTACGGTGAGGCGACCTTGACGCTGAACAAGACCGAGCTCAGCATGACGCTGGGCGGCACCGACCGCAGCCTGATAGGCACGCTTGCAAATTTCGACGGACAAAACATCGTCTGGACCAGCAGCGATCCGACGGTCGTCTCCGTCCAATCGAGGCCGTCGTTCACCACCTCCGGCGCGGCGGTAGAACTAACCGCTAACGCCGTGGGCACCGCCGTCATTACCGCCATGCCCCAGGGCCTGACCGAGCCTTCCGCCCAGTGTACCGTCACCGTTACGGCGGAGCCCGTCCGGGAGGTTCACATTTCCTGCCCGAACTCCGGATATATGGCCATAGGCGGCGCCGCGTGGCGGCTCTCCGCCACGGTCATTCCCGCCTCCGCCCCCCAGACCGTCACCTGGACCAGCACGGACACCAGTGTAGTCACCGTGGACAGCAATGGCCGGGTCACCGCCGTGGGCCCCGGCAGAACCACCGTTGTGGCAACCGCCACCGGCGGCGTGACGGACGAGTACACGGTGGAGGTCTCCGGCATCCTCTTCCCCAGCACCCAAACCATCCTTGTGGATAAGACAGAGGATATGCGCGCAAAACTCCAGCTTTACGGCAATGCCCAGACTGTCAGAATCATCACCTGGACCAGCAGCAATCCCACCGTTGCCTCGATAAACTCCGGCGGCGCGGTGTCGGGCCGCTATCCCGGTTCCAGCAATATTACAGTAAAGGTAGGCACGGACTATACCGCCATCTGCACCGTCACCGTGGAAGAGGACATGGCCCAGGTGGTGACCGCCAATGTGGATGCGGGAGATATGCTGAAATTCTCCTCCTTCCGCTCTACCTTGAACGACCGCTGCGTCAGCAAAACCGGGGCCGGCCTCAGCTATATTACCAACGTCTCCGTGCCCACCGACCAGGGCGTGGTCTATTACAACTATATCTCCCCGGACAGCCCCAACCACGGCGTGGGCGCGTCGGAGAATTACTACTACACCAAGCCCGCCAATCTGCGGGAGGCCTCCATGATTGAGGACATGTGCTTCATCGCAAAAGGCAGCTTCAACGGCGAGGCGACGATCTCTTACACGGGGTATAATGTCAACAGCGAACCCTATAGCGGAAAGATCGTCGTTACGGTCAAGGGAACCGGGGACGTGACCTATCTCACCGCCGTGGATACGCCTCTGGCTTTCCGTGGAGACGATTTCGCCAATACGTGTCTGAACAAGACGGGGCGGTCCATCCGCTACGTCACCTTCGGCCAGCCCAGCGCCACAAACGGCGTCCTCTACTACCAGTACAGCCCCGCCGGGCAGTACTCCCAGAAGGTCGTCAGCGGCACCAAGTATTACTTCTCCAGCAATCCCTCCATTGACACCCTGACCTTTGTCCCGGCGGCCGGTTTCTCCGGCAAGGTCACCATTCCCTACACCTGCACCGACAGCAGCGGGTCCTCTTACTCCGGGAACGTGACGGTGAACATCTACGCCCCCGACGGCACCTCCTCCACCAGTGGCGTGACCTACAACATCGCCCCCAACCAGCGGGTGACTATGGTGGCCTCTGACTTCAACACCGTCTGCCGGAATAAGAACAACTCCACCCTCAACTATATCCTCTTCGACAGCCTTCCCGCCTCCAATCAGGGCGTGCTGTACTACGACTATTCCAACGCCAACAGCGAGCGGGTCACCACGGATATCCGCTATTACCGCAGCGCCTCCAGCTCCCAGTACCGGCTGGACCGGGTGTCCTTCGTCCCGGCCAGCGGCTTTACCGGAACCGTCACCATTCCCTTTACCGGATATGACAACGCCGGAGGCCGCTTTACCGACAACCTGACCATCAACGTCAGCGAAAACAGCGGCGCCGTCACGTATTCCACTGGCGTCAACCGCCCCGTGTCCTTCAATGCCCCGGATTTCAACGAGGCCTGCCAGAGGGCTATGAACCAGGGCCTGGACCACGTGCGGTTCACCCTCCCCTCCAGCCGCGAGGGCACCCTCTACTACAATTACAACGCCTCCCGGTCCAGCAACACCCGGGTTTCCTCCTCCACCAACTACTACCGCAGCAGCGGCGGCAGCAACGCTATCTCCAACATTACCTTTGTTCCCGCCAATAATTTCAGCGGCACCTGCACCTTCTCCTACACCGGCTACGCCAGCGGCGAGGGCTCCTACAGCGGAACGGTGCAAATCACCGTTGGCAGCGGTACGAGCACCACGGTTTCCGCCGGAATCACCTATATGGGCAGCTCCCTGCCCATTTCCCTGCGGACCCAGGACTTCCAAAACGCCTGTTCCGCCAATACCGGAGGAACCCTCTCCTATATTCAGTTCAACAGCCTGCCCACCTCGGCGGGACGGCTGTACAGCAGCTATACCTCCGCCGGCCAGTCCGGCTCCGCGGCCATGGTGGGGGCCAATTACTCCGTCAACAGCTACCCCTACATCAGCCAGCTGACCTTTGTGCCCAAGGCGGAATACCAGGGCCAGGCCACGATGACCTATACCGGCTATGACACCCAGGGCCGCAGCTTCACCGGAACGGTGGCCGTCTCCCTCTCCAACTCCTACTGCACCACGCCCTTTACGGACATGACCAACAACTGGGCCAAGGCGTCGGTGGAGTATCTCCGCCAGGCGGGCGTGGTCAACGGCTACAGCAACAACACCGTTTACGGCCCCAATGACAACGTGACGCGGGGCCAGTTCACCCTGATGATCTGCCGGGCCTTCGGTTTCCCCACCAGCGGAAGCGGCGCCTCTTTCCGGGACGTGTCCTCCGAAAGCGTGTTCGCCGGAGCCATTGCCACGGCCCAGAGCATGGGCATCGTCCAGGGCACGGGGAATAACCGCTTCCAGCCTAACAGCCCCATCACCCGGCAAAGCGCTATGACGATGATCTGCCGGGCCATGGAAGCGGCGGGGCGGAGCGTACCCAGCGCACCAGCCAGCACCCTGTTCTCCTACGGGGACGGAAACCAGGTCAGCGAGCACGCCCGCAACGCCGTGGCCTCTCTGGTATATCTAGGCGTGGTCCGGGGCAACACCAGCAATAACCTCAATCCCGGCGCGGCCATCAGCCGTGCGGAAATGGCGGTTATCCTGCACCGGGTGCTGACTCTGTAACCGCCTCCGGGACCGCCAACTGTATCCTGTAGAAGGAAAGAAAACACTATAGATTGTTCAAGGGAAAATGAAAACCCGCGCCAGCCCCTGAAGCAGAGAAGAGCCCAGCGAATGCTACAGGCGCAGCAGGGATAATACAGGAAAAGATGGCCTCCACAATTGTGGAGGCCATCTTTTCATAGTAATAACTGCCCAATAAATCTGTGTTTATTTATGTATGCGATATATGATTTTCCAACTCATAAGATGGGTGATATAAACCGGTCGGCTCATAAAATTCGTCGCCAATATAAATGAACCCCAACTTGTTTAATAATTTCTGAGATTTTTTATTATTTGGATTATGTCCAGCAAATAATTTTTTAGCTTTGAGAACAGTAAACGCATACTCTATTACAGCACTTGCGGCCTCTGCCGCATATCCCTGTCCCCAGAACTCAGGCCGTAAATGAAAACCAATTTCATATTGGTCTGCTTTATAAGGTCTTAACCCACAACACCCAATCAAATCATTTGTTTCTAATTCAAAAACCGGCCAATATTGGACTTGATATAAAGATTCATTAAGAATTTCTGAATTTATGCGCTTGATTATATCATTCATGCTGAATATGCCGTTAGCGCAAATATATCTGGTAACTTCTGGATTCCCCCATAATAATTTAGCTAACTCTAGGTAGTGTCTACACAAGTTTAACAAAAGTGATATAATGGAAGCAATAAAAGAAAGAAGAGGGGCAAAAAATGGAAGCTTCCTATCACCGGCATGACATAAGCGACGAGGTATGGG
>JAAVHG010000120.1 GCA_014799855.1 Oscillibacter sp. | reverse complement strand
TGATAATTCCCTTCGCCGAACACCATGAAATTGTAATCCTTCCCGGCATAGAACCCGCCCCACGAGGACAACTCCATCTCCATCGAGCTCCACATCATTGTGGAAAACGGCGTGAATCTCCCCGCCGTCTGCCGCTCCATCATGAACGAGGTCCGGTACGTCGTCACCAAGAACACCGGCGTCAGCGTGGCGGCGGTGGACGTGTGCGTGGATTCCATGACCTTATAAGGGGAGGAAGGGACAGATGACAGAACAGATCACCGGCGCGCTTTTTAAACAGATGATTCTTCACGGCGCCGCCGCTATCACCGCCCAAAAGCAGGCCATCAACGACCTGAACGTCTTCCCGGTGCCCGACGGGGACACCGGCACCAATATGTCCATGACCATCGGCGCCGCCGTGACGGAGCTGAAAAAGACCGAGCCCGCCTCCCTGACCCAGGCGGCGGATCTCACCGCCTCCGCCCTGCTCCGGGGAGCCCGGGGCAACTCCGGCGTGATCCTCTCCCTGCTGTTCCGGGGCCTCTCCAAGGGGCTGAAGGGCAAGGAAACCGCCTCCGCCGCCGACTTTGCCGCCGCTATGCAGCAAGGAGTCTCCTCCGCCTACAAGGCCGTGATGAAGCCCGCCGAGGGCACTGTCCTTACCGTCTCCCGCCTGGCCGCCAAGCGGGCGGTGGAAGCCGCCGGGGCGGAGCCCGATGTGGAAACGGTTTTGGATGAGTCCATTAAAGAGGGTTTCGAGGCTCTGGCCCAGACGGTGGAGATGAACCCGGTGCTGAAAAAGGCCGGGGTAGTAGACGCCGGAGGCAAGGGCTACCTCCTGATTCTGGAGGGAATGCTGGCCGCCATGCGGGGCGAGCCCCTGCCGGAAACCGCCGAGGACCAGCCGGCCCAAAGCGGCAAGGCGGATTTCGCCGCCATGTCCGTAGAGGACATCACCTTCGCTTTCGACACAGTGTTTATCGTCCGCAAATCCGCGCCGGACGTATCCCTGGAGCCCTTCCGGGCCTATCTGAACTCCATCGGCGACAGCCTGGTCATCGGCGAGGACGACGAGGCGTTCAAGGTCCACGTCCATACCAACATTCCCGGCGCCGCTCTTACGGAGTCCCAGAAGTACGGCACTCTGGAGCTGGCAAAAATTGAGAACATGCGCACCCAGGCGGAGGATCTGGCCGCCGGCCGCCATGTCCAGAGCACCGACGATCTGGAGGCGGTGGAGGCCGCGCTGGAATCCGAATCCGCCCAGGAGGGCCACACCGTGGCCGCGCCGGAGAAAAAATACGGCTTCTTGGCGGTCTGCGCCGGAGAGGGCCTGAAGGCGGTCTTTAAGGATCTGGGGGCCGATGCCGTGGTCTCCGGAGGCCAGACCATGAACCCCTCCACGGAGAGCATTTTGGAGGGAGTGGACGCTATCCCGGCGGAGACGGTGTTTGTCCTGCCCAATAACGGCAACATCATCATGGCCGCCCAGCAGTGCCAGGCCCTGACGGAGAAAAACGTGGTGGTGGTCCCCAGCAAAACCGTGCCCCAGGGCATCACCGCCATGATGAACGTAGACTTCGAGGCCCCGTCGGCGGAGGATATCACCGCCGCCATGACCGAAAGCCTCTCCTCCGTCACCACCGCCCAGATTACCTACGCCGCCCGGGATTCGGAGTTTGACGGCTTCGACATCAAGGCGGGGGACTATCTGGCTCTGGACGAGGGAAAGCTCTTCGGCACCGACGCGTCTTTGGACGCGCTGTTGCGCCGTCTGGCTGCGGCGGCGGTGGAGAAGGAATCCTCCTTTATCTCGCTGTACTTCGGCGAGGATGTAGCCGAAGAGGACGCCCAAAAAGCCCGGCAGATCTTTGAGCAGGCCTGCCCCGAGGCGGAGGTGGCCGTCCTCGCCGGAGGCCAGCCGGTGTATTACTATATTATCTCCATGGAATAATATCCAAAAGCGTCTGCGCCGCTTTTTGGAGTGGGTTTCGCTCCGTTCCGTACCCCGGTTGTCTGCCTGCGGCGGACAATTGGACAATCGCTCCACGCAAANAGTTTTTGGCGGCGTACANGCNGCCAAAAACAAATNCAAATTTATTCGCNTCTNCGGACGCGAACTCTGCGAGACCNTTNGCCGCGAAAAGCCGTCTGGATGNTCNNTCCAGACGGCTTTCTGCGCTTTATTCGGAAATTACAGCCCCGCCATGGCCTCGTTCACCGCGTCCTCGCAGGNGCGCATNGCCAGGATNGTCTTCTCCATCAGCTCCTCCAGGGTCCAGCCCAGCCGCTCCGCGCCCTCGCGGATCACGTCCCGGGAGCATCCGGCGGCNAACTTCTTGTCCTTGAACTTCTTTTTCANAGAGCTGACCTCCATGTCCTGNCAGCTCTTGCTGGGGCGCATTCTTGCCGCCGCGCCNATAAGGCCCGTCAGCTCGTCCGCGGCGAAGAGGACCTTTTCCATTTCCTCCGTAGGCTCCACGTCGCTGCAAAGGCCGTAGCCGTGGCTGCAAACCGCGTGGACCAGATCCTCCCCGCAGCCGATTTCCGCCAGCAGCTCCGGGGCCTTTTTGCAGTGCTCCTCCGGCCATTTCTCAAAATCCACGTCGTGGAGGAGGCCCGCCGCGGCCCAAAAGTCCGCGTCCTCCCCATANCCCANNTTNTCNGCGTACCAGCGCATAACGCCCTCTACCGTCAGGGCGTGCTGAATATGGAAGGGCTCGGCGTTGTACTTTTTCAGCAGGGCCAGAGCCGNCTCCCGGTCGGGACAGGTTTTCATAATCATCGCTCCTTATGTGCAGTTTTCNTTGGAAATTANCCACAGTATACGCCCTTTCCGGCNATTTTGCAACTGCCGGAAGAGTCCCGCCTGCGGTTATTCCGCCGTTGGGTCCGGATCGCCGTCTAACGTGACNAAATAGTCGTAAAANGGCAGAAGCCAGGCGAATCCCGGCTTGATCCGGTCCACAATCGCCCGGCTGAACACCTCCTCCGTCAGCTTNTCCTCGTGGATGATGGAAAAGGACTTNGCCTTGTACCAGGGCTCCAGNTCCGGCGTGGGGGCCGGGGAACGGGGCTTTTTATATTCCTGGGCGAAAAGCTGGAACTCCGTCTGACNNTTCAGGCTCCTGGTGAGCTTCTCCATGGGCTTAGGGTCCCGGTCAATTCTGGCCCGGAGCTTGGCCATGGTAACGGGCTTTGGCATNTAGTANCCCATGCCGTAGCCCCAGCCGTCGGGATTCAGCTCAAACCAGAAAGTGGGCTTGACCGTCCACTGCTCCACCGGCTGCTCCACNGAGAACCACANGTGGTCCTTGTAGGGCCCCCGGCCATGGAGGCGGCGGGCGTCCCGGTAGATGCGGGTGACCTTGCGGATCAGGCCGTAATCCGGCCGCAGCTCCCGCAAATACTCGTAAATCTCGTCNCCCAGGTCCCGCATGGGGTTGTAAAATTGTTCCAGGTAGATCTGCTTGTGGGCCTCGAACCAGCTTCGCTCNTTGTTGAAGCGGATACCCCACATAAAATCCACCGTCTCGTCAGTAAAGCCAGTAAACATGGGTCCTCCCTATTTCTTATTTTCCATGTCATTATAGCATAAAAGCGGAGNCAGGGCAATTGGGCGGCCCTGATAAAGAAAATTTCTTTGCGCGGGGCTGTCAAACAAAATGGACGAAGAAGCCAGCGGGAGGAACACGNGGNCNGCTCCGGGCAGCCCAATTCATAATCCGNCNCCGTCCTGCCCAGGGCTGTGAACAAAATCNTAGCAGCCACTTCCAGATACTCCAAAAAAACTTNCCCATAATGGACNCGGGATATGACTGCCCCCTATGTAGNTATCTTCCTACATAGGGGGCTTTTGTCTATTNTCCGGTTTTACTGGGCCGGTTCAGCCCGGAACGGCGCTTTTTTCCCNNTTCTTACGCCGGAGGCGGCTCCAGCATACCCCACATGTTGTCGCCCGGGTCCTCGGGGACCGTGGGAGGCGTCTGCTCATCCGGGGGATCGACAGAGGGCGGGTCCACCGGCTCCGTGGGGGTGACAATGGGCGGCGGATCAGTNCCGGGAGNGGNCGTCCCGNGANCGNTNGTTCCGGAATTGCCNGTTCCGGGGNTGGTGGTCCCGTTCCCCGGCTCAACAGGAACCTGGGGTTCTCCGGTATTGGGCTCGCNGGGAAGGACNGGGTCCGTGACGGGAGGCACCCAGCCCTCGCCGTGGATGGGACAGCCTCCGGCGCTNTCCTCCGTAGGCTCCACCGCCTTCTGCATATTGCTCAGCAGNTACTGGTCGTCGTCGGCGGANATGCTGGGGCCGTAGTCCACNCGCTCATAATCCAGCACGCCCACCTGNATCACGCTCTCCTCCGGGCACAGCTCCCCAGCCAGACACTTGCCCTCGGAACAGTAGGACACTACGGTATGNAGGGTGCACTCCTCCGTGGGAGCGGTTCCGGCGGCCACGGTCCAGGTTTTGGCCCGGCTGCCCCGGATATCGGCCCGGCAGGCNTCGGTACACCGCAGGCCGCTGTCCGCGCACAGCTCCACGCTGGTCAAGCCGCTGGCGGGACGGGGGAAGCTCTGGTTTTCCAGGCCCTCGTGGACCTTTTCCATCACCATCTTCCACAGGTCCACCGCCGGGTTGCCCGANCGGGGAATGACGGCGTTCCGCTGGAAGCCCGTCCACACGGCGGCGGTGTAATAGGGGGTGTATCCGGCGAAATACCGGATATAGTTGCTGTTGGTGGTGCCGGTCTTTCCGGCCACGTTCATGCCGGAGATTCGGGCGGGGGTGCCGGTGCCCGTATTCACCGCCTCCAGAAGCATGTCCGTAACNAGATAGGCGGTGGTGTCCTTCATGGCCACCCGGGTGTCGCTGTTGTTCTCCAAAATCACATTGCCGTTCACGTCCTCCACCCGGAAATAGGTGCGGGGGGCGTTATAGATGCCGCCGTTGGCAAAGGCCGCGAAGGCCGCCGCCATCTCCTCGGTGCTGAGGCCGTAGGTAAGGCCGCCCATGCCCAGGGGGCTGAGGGCCATGTCCGCCGACACCAGGTCCAGATTCAGCTTCTCCGTGGCGAAGGCGTAGGACTCCGCCAGCCCCAGGGTCTGCAAGGTCTGGACGGCGATGGTGTTCCAGGACCGGCGGACGCCCTCCTTGATGGAGGTGAAGCCTGTGTAGTTGTTGGGGGAGTTCTTGGGCCAGGGGCTTCCCTCCAGCTCCTGCACCGGGTAATTGTCAAAGGCGGAGCCGGGGGTGATGATCCCGGCCTCCAGGGCGGGGGCGTAGCAGGTCAGGGGTTTTATGGAGGACCCCACTTGGTTTTTCATGGTGGCGAAGTTGGTAACGCGGTTGCCCTCCTTCTCCCCGATTGCGCCCACGATAGCCACAACGTTTCCGGTGGTGTTCTCGATAATCGTGATGCCGGACTGTAAGAGCTGTCCGTTGGAGGAGGTCACATCCATGTTGCTGCGGTCGCGGTAGACGGACTCCGCCAGCTCCTGAATCCTCGGGTCCACGGTGGCGTAGATCTTGTAGCCGCTCCGGTTGATCAGGGACAGGGCGTAGTCCATGCCCACGTTGTACTTGACCATGAGGTCCTTGGCCACGTCGTTTTTCACCTGCTCCACAAACCAGTTGTCGATGCCGGTGTTGGTCTTGGCCGCCTCCTCCGCCTCGATATCGTCGGCCTTAATGGAGCCGTCGGTGAAGTGGAGGACCTCCGCTTTGGCGGCTTCCGCCTCGGCCTTGGTCAAATAGGGCTTTCCGGTCTCCGGATTGATAACTTCCTCGTTGCACATCCGGTCCAGTATCGCCTCCTGGCGGTACTTGTTGTACTCCCGGGGGGTCCAGGTGGAGCCGTCGGAGCGGCGGATGGTGATGGGGGACATAGGCCCGAAGAGGGACGGGTTGTTGGTGATGGCGATGATGCTGGCGCACTCCGCCACGGACAGATCCCACACGTCCTTGCCGAAATAGTACCGGGCGGCGGTCTGGACGCCGTAGCANCCCCTGTCCAGATAGATGGTGTTGAGGTAGCGCTCCAGAATCTTCTGCTTGGTGGTGTTTTTCTCAAACTCCAGGGCCCGGCAGATCTCCCGGATCTTCCGGTTGATGGTCACATCCGTGTCCTCNGTGATATTNCGCAGCACCTGCTGGGTAATGGTGGACGCGCCGAAGGTATCGCCGCCGGTGACAAAGGTTNTCACGGCGGAGAGAGTCCGCAGCCAGTCCACGCCGTGGTGNTNNAAGAAGCGGTGATCCTCGGCGGCCACCGCCGCCTGCCACATGGCGTCGGGCAGCTGGTCAAANGTCACCTCAATGCGGTTTTCCTTGCCGTGGACCACGTTGTACTCCACCCAGCCGTCATCCTCCGTGACGTTTTCGTCATNGTAATAGATGATGGAACTCTGNTCCAAGGTGATGTCGTTGATGGACACCGCCAGGTTGGGCCGNACCGAGGTNTCNATATACTGCATGAAAATTTTGGCGAAGATAGTCAGCGACAGAACGCCGATCAGGGCCACGGTNAATATGGCCAAAATAATCCGGCCGATAACGCCCAGCACGGTCACGCCGCGGCGGCGGCGCTTTCTCTGGGGCGGGCGGCTGGTCCTGGGCGGTTCTCTCCGCGGCTGTTCTCTCTTTCCATTCTCCACGGTGAGGGCACCTCCTTCTTTCGTGTTTGAGTCGGGAGCAGAGGAAAANCAAAACGGCTGGTTNCCCTGTCCATTGTTTATNTATAATACGCCACAATACTCTTTTATTGTATCATCCCCTGTCAAGCCTGAAAATGGTGCATTTTGTCGAAAAAAAGTTTTCCATTTGCATGGTCTGGCCGTTTTTGGGCAGGATAACTCCAGCCAAACCGCCAACTTTTTTTGTTTTTCCACAGTTATGCCTCTTGCATTCCGGTGAAAAGTCGGGTACAATACAGTTAACAAGGCGGCGGACGCCGGTTTTCCGCCGGAGCGCCGGAGGCACGCCGCCCCGCCAGCCGCNCCTTTGCCGGCGGCNGGCCCAATCATCCCAACANGCGAAAAGGAGGCCCGCCATGAGCGACGAATTCGGCCCCACTTTTATCACGGTAGTAGACGACGAGGGCCAGGAACTGGTTCTTGAATTTATCGACGCCCTGGAGTACAACGGCCAGATGTACCAGGCCTTCTTCCCCGCGGAGACGGAGGGGGAGGACGAGGACAATCCGGACAACGGACTGGTGATTTTAAAAGTTCTCCATGAGGACGGCGAGGACGTTCTCTCCACCCTGGACTCCGACGAGGAGCTGGACGCGGTGTACGACCTGTTTATGGAGTCCCTGTTCAGCGGCGAGGAGTAAGAAATAACCATTGTATTAAAGTACCCTGCGTGGTGCGTGATAGGCCTTTTTTTAACCCACATTTCGTTATAAGGGACGCCAGATCGGCGCGCGGTTCGCAGGCCTCCCGACTGCCGTTTGCGGTTGGAAGTTGGAAGCGGTAAACCGCGCCGGAGGCGACCCACCTGGCCGTGAAGGTGCAGGTTATAACGAGGTCTACACGGCTTCGCGGGGTATTTTTTGTCACGTCCTACCTTGGCAGTTGAGGCAATCCCTACCCGCCCTATACTGCGGTGGATGTGGGGTAGAGGCCTGTTTCTTGTTAGTACCTGCCTTCGCGGGAGAGTGGCCC
>JAAVHG010000119.1 GCA_014799855.1 Oscillibacter sp. | reverse complement strand
GCGCCTGCGGCCCCCGCCGCTCCGGCAGGGCCGGCAGGGCCTGCTGCGCCATCCGGTCCCGCCGCGCCAGTAGCTCCGGCAGGACCGGGCAGGCCGTTCGCTCCGGTGGGGCCGGCGGGTCCCGCCGCTCCGGCAGGGCGGTCCGTGCCGGCCGCGCCGTCGGGCCCGGCAGGACCGTCAGGCCCGGTGGGTCCTGTCACGCCTGTGGCGGGGCCGGTAGGTCCGGTGGGACCAGCCGCCCCGGTGGGACCGGGAAATACNGGAGCCCTCAGCGCGGCGTTTAGCTTCGTACCCAGCAGCATCTGCTGCCTGGTGATTTCGTCCAGCGTATTTTTCACGCTTTTGTTAACGTNCAGAACGTCTTCAATGTCCGCNCCGCCGCTGAGGCCGGGCAGGGTGCCCAGGACGAATTGCAGNTGTTCCCCCTCGGCGTTTAAAATGTGGCTCAGGCCCAGTTCTTCGGCGGCAATGGAGGAAATGACCTCATTGACGCTGCCGTCCCGGGTCAGNGGGGGATCGATATGGGGATAATTGGGCTGCGACATACCAGTACACCTCCTCAGCTCAGCCGGGTGATCATCAGGGAAGCGCCNGCCGCGCCCGGAAGCAGCGTCGCGGCGGACACGATTCCGAACATGCGCAGGGATACGGTGGTCCCGGCGGCCAGGTCCAGCAGGATTTCATTGGAAAAATGGCTGAGNGACACCAGCGGNGCGATGGTGGAAGCCGTATTGGCGGAGCCGTTGATCACCANGGCGGTCCCGCTGGCCAGGGCGGCCACGGTATTCACCTCGTAGGACAGGCGGTAGCGNCCGGCGGTNTTGACGGTGAACACGGTGTTGGCGGCGTTGGCCGTGATTCCNGCGGGAAGCACCTGGCTGTCGGGCAGGGGGACCAGCACCCCTCCCAGCACTACCGACAGCACCGTGCCGCTGGTATTGGCCGCGAAGCCGGAGGTNGCNGTGACGTTGACGCCAGTGGGNCCAGTGGGACCCGTCACNCCCGCAGCCCCGGTGGGCCCGGTGGGNCCNGTNGCGCCCGTGGCTCCGGTNGNACCAGTGGGTCCGGCCGCGCCNGTGGCCCCGGTGGGTCCGGTAGGACCCGTCGCNCCCGNAGNCCCNGTGGCGCCCACAGCCCCCGTGGGNCCAGTNGGTCCGGTGGGGCCCGTNACGCCNGTGGGTCCGGTGGGACCCGCTGCGCCTGTTGCGCCGACAGCNCCGTCNGGCCCGGTGGGNCCNGTGGGACCCGTCGCGCCCGTNGCTCCGGNNGCNCCNGTGGCTCCNGTGGGNCCNGTGGCTCCGGTNGGNCCGGNGGGCCCGGTGGGNCCGCCNGCNGGNCCTGCCGCTCCNGTGGGTCCNGTAGGNCCGGTGGGNCCCTGCANNTGGGACGCCTCTAAAGCGCCCTGCATCTTGGCTCTCAGAAACATCTGGTTCTGCGCGGCCGCTTCCAGCAGATCGCGCACGCTCTCATTGGCNGCCAGCACNTCGCTGACCGTGGCGGGAGGGCCGCTGAGGCCGGGCAGAGTGCCCAGGATATATTGCAGCTTCTCGCCNTCGGCGTTTAAAATATGGCTGAGACCCAGCTCCTCCATGGCGATGGAGGACAGGATCTGATTAACCGCGTCTTCCCGCTCGATAGGCGGATCGACAGCGGGAAAGCTAGGCATGGACATGGACAAAACTCCTTTCCAGGGGCGCCAGGCCGGATTGCTGGCCGGAGATTCCGGCCCCGGCAGGCGCCTGACCTATGGTATGCGCCCACGTCCCCGGCGGGTTCCTCTTTTCGACGTTCCCAAGGGCTGGCCGGACGCATAAAATAAAGCGGCGGCGCGGGTAGCCGCGCCGTACATCCGCTGTGTTCCGTTTCCGCCAGGAAAATCCCGGAACGGAGCGGCGATTGGAGTCAGAAAATATGTCTATGCCTTCTTTTCCTCCCTGCGGGGCGGATATGACAAAAGATGAGGCGCTNACCATGATTATCGCCTCCATCGCCATGGAGGAGCTGGCCCTCAGCCATATTGTAAACGCCGAGGGCGAGAAGCTGCAATACGTCCTGGGGACCCTTCCGGGNNGACAGGGGCNCTGNGCCGNNACGCAGGAGATCCTGNCGGTNAACAAGAGCGTGAAGGANCTGCTGGANACCGTGGCGCAGAATCAAATGCTGCTGAAAGGGAAGCTGGAAAAGGCCCTGGAGNCCGGGNGCNGCATGTCCGCNCCCNCGCTGNCCGGTNCCTGCGGGCAATGCNGCCANANAAGCGCGATCCANNTNNNCAGCCNCTGCAGCGGCTTTTCCTGGTGCGGCGGTTCCCTGATGCCCTGGAAATGCCAGGNCCGGAGAGGCGGGAGCATTCGCTGGNGNGAANAAAATCCCGCGCTGGTGAGTCTGGACCCGGAAAAAACCTATGGGCTGAATTTCGCCATAAACGTCCGCGGCGCGTATCCCGACGGCGGCACGGGAGCCATCTGCGTCAGGCTCACGCCCCGTAACGCCTTTTTGGACATCCTGCCCTTTTATTTTTCCGTGAGATGCCTGGAATCCAANCCCTTGACGCTGCATTACTCCGCCACGCTTTTCCCGCAGGCGGACCCGCCGTCCAGCGCCGGACTCTCGCTGCTTTTGCAGGACAAGGACAGCCTTTTTGTGGACCAGGCGANCCTCAGCATTGTTGAGNTCTGAGAAGGNCAGAANCCATCCCGCCGTTCGCCGCCTCTCNTTCAAGCGGCGCAAATTTCTGCCGGAAATTCCGCTTTCTCCCGCGCGATNCACGCAAAAAAGCCGNCTGTGGGATTTCCCACAAACGGCTTTTTTGTNATGTGACAGCNGGNATGCGGTTTTCCCCGTTATTCNGCCTGNTCCGNCCGCTTTTCCAGCACCTGCTGGATAGTGGTCTTCAGATTATCGATCTGGACGGGCTTGGCAACGTGGGCGTCCATGCCGGANTCAATGGCGTCCCGCACATCGTCCACAAAGGCGTTGGCCGTCATGGCGATGATNGGTATGGTTTTNGCCTGGGTATGGCCGCTGCTCCGGATAGCNCNGGTGGCCTCNTAGCCGTCCATCACGGGCATTTGCACATCCATCAGNATCAGGTCGTACTCGCCGGGCTCGGCGGATTTAAACTTCTCCACNGCCTCCTGTCCGTTGGCNGCGGTATCGCAGTCCGCGCCCAGCGTGCCGAGGATCTTGACCAGAATGATCCGGTTGACTTCAATATCGTCCACCACAAGAATATGCTTNCTGCGAACGATGTCGGATGGGTCTTCCTTCGGCTTTTCCGAATTGCCCATGACCCGCCGGATGGCGTCTTTAAAGTTGCTCATGAAAAAGGGTTTTGGCATGAAGTGGTTTACGCCGATTTCCGTGGCCTCCTGTTCGATATCGCTCCAGTCATAGGCGGTGAGGAGGAGAATGGGAATCTTATCCGAGTAATTTTTCCGGATCAGNCGGGCGGTTTCCAGCCCGTTCAGGGTGGGCATCTGCCAGTCCAGCAGAATCAGGTCGTAGGGATGCCCCGCCTCCCGGTGNTCCCGCATCATCCGNACGGCGGTTTCCCCGTCGGTGGCGTAGTCCGTGCTCACGCCGNTCTTGGCCATGGCTTTGACGATGTTTTTGCAGACCTGCTCATCGTCGTCCGCCACGATCATTTTGGTCAAGCTGTGGTCGTCCCAGAACCCGGCGTCCNCTTCCCGNACNTCCGACTCCTGAATNCGCAGCTCCAGCTCCACGGTGAAGGTGCTTCCCTTGTTTGGCGNACTCTCCACNNGGATGGTTCCGCCCATCAGATCCACCAGGTTCTTGGTAATAGCCATGCCCAGGCCGGTGCCCTGGATCTCATGGGTGATCTTCGTTTCCTCCCGGGTGAAGGGGTCAAAGATAACCTTTAAGTAGTCCTCGCTCATACCGAGGCCGTTGTCGCGGACGGTAAAGCGGATACGGCTGTAATTGTTGACCACCTGGGGCATTTCCTCCACCCGCATTTCGATGGTTCCGCCCTCCTGGGTGTATTTTACGGCGTTGGACAGCAGATTGATCAGAATCTGGTTGATCCTCATCTTGTCGCCCAGCAGATGCTCGTAGTTCAGGTGGGACACAAACAGGTCGAAGGTCTGCTTCTTCGCCCTGGCCTGGGGCCGGATAATGGTGTTGATCTCGCCGATTACGTCCGCCATATCCATCTCAGAAATGCTCAGGGTTGTGCTGCCGCTCTCGATTTTGTTCATATCCAGCACGTCGTTAATCAGGCCCAGCAGGTGCTGGCTGGCGGCCTCAATACGCTGGACATACTCCATCACCGTATCGGGATTGTCCGCCTCGTCCTTCATGAGGGCCAGGAAGCCGATGATGGCGTTCATAGGAGTGCGGATATCGTGGCTGACGCTGCTGAGGAAAGCGCTCTTGGCCTCGTTGGCCGCCTGGGCCATCTGCAGAGCCTCCGTCAGGGAGTCCCAGGACTTTTGCTCTTTGGTGCGGTTGGAGAGATAGGCCACCCGTTTGTTTTGGCCCTGAATATCGGCGCAGTAGGCATTTTCCAGGAAGTATTTGTACTCGCCGGTTTTAGGATTGAGCCTCTTGGTTTTTCGGGCCCTGGCGGTCTCGCCGGGAACCAGGGCCTGAACCTCGGCGTAGTAGACCTTGGTTGCCTCCGGGTCCGCCTCTATGTCGGACGCCCACAAATAGGCTTTCAGATCCTCCTTTTTCACGCCCAGCACCCGTTCCGCGTTGGGGCTGGCATACTCCAACTCTTCCGTTTCATGATCAAACATCATGTACACGTCGTCCGTGCTCTGGGAGAGGTATGTGGTGAAGATATCGAACATCCGGGTTTGATACGCGGCTTCATACGTCCGCATCTCGATTTCCCGGTGGGTCCGCCACATCAGCAGGATAAACACGGCGCAGGTCAACAGAACCAGGATAAGAATCCCCAGCGTTGCTTGGGAAACCCGCATCATTCGATCGGTTTCCGCCTTGATGGCGTTTAACGACACAACGGAAACCAGGAACCATCCATCCACCTGTTCCACCGGGACATAGGTATAGACAAGATCGCCGTTGTCCCCGGAGAAGACCATGCTGCCGGTCTCCCGGTTGTGCAGCGCCTCCACGAACAGGCCGATATCCTCCTGCTGGTCGTGGGAGTTATTGAGCGCGTCAAAGATATTGTCATACAGGTGTTCCGTGAAGCCGGCGGGCCGCAGGAGAATATCCCCGTCCTGGTTCACAACATGGGACCAGCCCTGGTCGTTGTAGAAGGAGAGGGAGAAGGTGTCGGAAACCTTGGCGCGGTCATAGGTTTTCTGAATCAGGCCCTTGTGGCCGTTGGCAAAGGTAAAGGTTTCGTAGTAGCCAAACTTTAGATTACCGGAGGCTATCCCGACGATGGAATCGCGCACCCCGCTGCCGGTAAGGCTGCGGTAATGCTCCAGCTGTTCCCCGTCCACCTGCCGGAAGATTCCGGAGGCGCTGCTGCAAAACCAGCCCTCGTTAAGACATACTATGGAGTAAATCGAATCCAGATCGTTGAACAGCATCAGATGCTCCTGGATTCCATCCGGCTCTTTGTAGCGGGAAAAATAGTCCGCGTAGCTGTGTACCCGCGCCTGATCCTCCGCGATAAATGTACCGAAAGCCTGCTGCTGCTGTTTGGTTACCGTCAGAACGTTCTGGATTGCGTTTTCCTGCAAAGTATGGCGAAGGGCCGCGATATAGCGGAGTCCGCCGGCAAAAATGATTCCCATGCAGAGACAAATCAACGTCACTAAGAACAGCCGTTGATGCTTTTTGATCTTCTCAACCATTTCCAGTCGCCTCCTTGACCTGTTCCATCCAGCTTATTTCCTCAGTATAACACATTCAGGAAAAAGCGCAAGCGGTTCCCATGAAATATTTTGCGGATTTTGGACGGCTTTGGGCGCCATATTCCCGCCATACGGCGGCAATTTTCCTTGTCTGGTGGAAAAACCTGCCCCAATCCGGCATCCCGCCAATTTTCAAGCAAGGCCCGGCCGGGCTTTGCCCATGCTGAAAGCGACCCCGCGAGGGCCGGATGGAAGAGGTGAACGGTATGGGTGCTAAACGAAAAAATGGCGCGCGTCCCGTGGCGCTGACGGCCCGCCTGCCGCTTTTGGTGGCGGGCGGCTCCTGTTTTATCAGGTATCTGAACGCGCGGATCTTTAAGGAGCGCACTACCCGGCTGATGGAGATCACATCCCAGGCGCGGGCCAATCCGGATGCCTCACATTCTTTGATCCTCTTTTGCCTTGACCGTTTTAACGGAAAAGGGTATAATACCCGCAAGCGGCTGTTGTATTCGCTTGGATAGATAGGCCGCGGCGGCGCTCCGCGCCTGTGGCATGACCCATTATAATAGATTGGCCGGCCCCATGTGCCGGAACCAAGGAGGCGTTGACAATGAAGCAGAACCG
>JAAVHG010000118.1 GCA_014799855.1 Oscillibacter sp. | reverse complement strand
AGTGCGAAACAAGACCACAAAGCCTTGGCTTTGTGGTCTGTCTTGGTGGAGATAAGCGGGATCGAACCGCTGACCTCTTGAATGCCATTCAAGCGCTCTCCCAGCTGAGCTATACCCCCATGGTCCCGAAACCCTTGATATTACTGGATTTCTGTGTTGTTCAATTTTCGTGCTGTGCGGGTCGTTTTACTGGTCACTTGCGCTCCCAGCTGAGCTATACCCCCATGGTCTTGAAACCCTTGATTTTACTGGATTCCTGTGTTATTCGGTTTTCGTGCTGTGCGGGTAGTTTTACTGGTGACTTGCGCTCCCAGCTGAGCTATACCCCCAAACCGATGTCCCGCCGCAGTCTCACGAACCGGAACACGATGTAGTATAGCAGGGCAAATCCCGTTTGTCAACCATAAATTCTAAAATTTTTCAAATTTTTTTCCAGGACCCGCCCGCCGCTCTTGACAAACGGGCAAAAGGCCCGTAAAATTCTGCATTAAGAGTGCTTTTAAAATTCCTTTGCACCGGGTTTTGCTTTTGAGTGAATGCGAAGACAAGTCTACGAATATAAAGGAGAGCGCATCATGAAGTACGATTTCACCGCCATTGAAAAGAAATGGCAGCAGAAGTGGCTGGAGGAGAAGCCCTTTACCGCCGTCACCGGGGATAAGACCAGGGAAAAATTTTTCGGCCTGATCGAGTTCCCCTACCCCTCCGGCCAGGGGCTCCACGTGGGCCACGCCCGGCCCTTCACCGCTATGGACGTCATCTGCCGGAAAAAGCGGATGCAGGGCTATAACGTCCTGTTCCCCATCGGCTTTGACGCCTTCGGCCTGCCCACGGAGAACTACGCCATCAAGAACCACATCCACCCCTCCATTGTCACAAAGGAGAACATCGTCAACTTCACCAAGCAGCTCCATATGCTGGGCTACTCCTTCGACTGGGACCGGGTGGTGGACACCACCGACCCCAGCTACTACAAGTGGACCCAGTGGATCTTCCTCCAGCTCTATAAAAAGGGCCTTGCCTACAAGGCCACCATGCCCGTCAACTGGTGCACCTCCTGCAAGTGCGTGCTGGCCAACGAGGAGGTTGTGGAGGGCGTCTGCGAGCGCTGCGGCAGCGAAGTCATCCGCAAGGAGAAATCCCAGTGGATGCTGGCCATCACCAAGTACGCCGACCGGCTCATCGACGATCTGGACCATGTGGACTATATCAACCGGGTCAAAATCCAGCAGCGCAACTGGATTGGCCGGTCCGAGGGCTGCGAGATTACCTTTAAGACCAACACGGAAGACGAAATCACCGTCTACACCACCCGTGCGGACACGCTGTACGGCGTCTCCTACGTGGTTATCTCCCCGGAGCATCCCCTGCTTGATAAATGGAAGGACCGCATCGGCAATTGGGACGATGTGACCGCCTACCAGCAGGAGGCCGCCCGGAAGTCTGACTTCGAGCGGGGCGAGCTGAACAAGGACAAGACCGGCGTGCGCCTGGAGGGTATCGAGGTGATCAATCCCGTCAACGGCGAGGCCGTGCCCATGTTCGTCTCCGACTACGTGCTGATGGGCTACGGCACCGGCATTGTCATGGGCGTACCCGGCCACGACCAGCGTGACTGGGACTTCGCCACCAAGTTCGGCCTGCCCATTATCCCCGTTGTGGAGGGCGGCGACATCACCAAATGCGCCTTTACCGCCAAGGACGACGGCATCATGATCAACTCCGGCTTCATGAACGGCATGACCGTAAAAGAGGCCATCCCCGCCATGAAGGATTACGCCGTGGAGCACGGCTTCGGCAGGAAGACCACCAACTTCAAGCTCCGGGACTGGGTATTCAGCCGCCAGCGGTACTGGGGCGAGCCCATCCCCCTGGTGAACTGCCCCAAGTGCGGCTGGGTGCCCCTGCCGGAGGAGGAGCTTCCCCTGCTTCTCCCCGAGGTGGAGAGCTACGAGCCCACGGATACCGGCGAGAGCCCCCTCTCCGAGATGACGGATTGGGTGAACACCACCTGCCCCAAGTGCGGCGGCCCCGCCCAGCGGGAGACGGATACCATGCCCCAGTGGGCTGGCTCCTGCTGGTATTTCCTCCGCTATATGGACCCCCACAACGACCAGGCCCTGGCCAGCAAGGAGGCCCTGGAATACTGGTCCCCCATCGACTGGTACAACGGCGGCATGGAGCACACCACGCTCCACCTGCTGTACAGCCGCTTCTGGCATAAATTCCTCTATGACATCGGCGTGGTGCCCACCCCGGAGCCCTACGCCAAGCGCACCAGCCACGGCATGATCCTGGGCGAGGGCGGCGAGAAGATGTCCAAGTCCCGGGGCAACGTGGTAAACCCCAACGACATTGTGGACCAGTACGGCGCGGACACCATGCGGCTGTATATCATGTTCGTGGGCGACTTTGAGCAGGCGGCCATCTGGTCCACCGAGGCGGTGAAGGGCTCCAAGCGCTTCCTGGACCGGGTGTGGAATCTGGCGGAGGCCGCCAAGGACAGCTATGATGTGACTCCGGAAAACGAGGCCGTTCTTCACAGGACCATCAAGAAGGTCACCGACGATATCGACAGTCTGAAAATGAACACCGCCATCGCCGCCATGATGACCGCCGTCAACGAGCTGACCGCCAGCGGCGTCACCAAGGGGGACATGCGGACGCTTCTGCTTCTGCTGAATCCCTTCGCCCCCCACATCACCGAGGAGCTGTGGGAGATGCTGGGCTTTGCCGCCAGAGAGGGGAAGATGTGCTGCCAGGCCGGTTGGCCGGTCTATGACGAGAGCAAGACCGTGTCCAAGTCCGTGGACATGGCGGTCCAGGTGAACGGCAAGCTGAAAGGCGCCATCACCATGCCGGTGGACAGCGGCGAGGAGGCCGTGGTCGCCGCCGCTATGGCCGTAGATAAGGTGCAGAAGGCCACCGAGGGCATGAAGGTGGTAAAGACCATCCTGGTAAAGAACCGGCTGGTAAATCTGATTGTAAAGCCACAGTGATATCCNNGANCGCCCCCGTCCCATGGNACGGGGGCGNTNCTTTACGCCAGCTCTCCGGCCTCCGCCCGCTCGCGCACCCACCGGAGAAACGTCTGGTGGGAGACCCCCAGCTCCCCGGCGGCCCCCCGGGCGGANAGGGTGCCNGCCTGCCACCGNTCCGCCACCTGGGGNAAGGCCTCCGGCATGGGAACGGGCCTCCGGCCNAACCGCACCCCCCGCTCCAGCGCCGCCGCGATGCCCTCCGCCTGCCGCTGGCGGATATTTTCACGCTCCGTCTGGGCCACGTAGCTGAGAATCTGCAAAACAATGTCCGCGATCAGGGTCCCGGTGAGATCCCGGCCCAGGCGGGTATCCAGAAGGGGCATGTCCAGCACCACAATGTCCGCCTGCCGCTCCTTGGTGATGCCGCCCCACTGCTCNAAAATCTCNTCGTAGTTCCGTCCCAGCCGGTCGATGCTCTTNATCACCAGCAGGTCGCCCTGCCGGAGCCGCCGGACCAGCCTCTGGTAGAGCGGGCGGCGGAAATCCTTTCCCGACAGCTTCTCCACCACAATATTCTCCTCCGCCACGCCGAATTCCCGCAAGGCGGCCAGCTGCCGGGCCTCGTTNTGTTCCCGGGTAGATACCCGCGCGTAGCCGTAGACGACGCCTTCCAAATTAATTCCCCCTTTGTAGTCAACATTTTACCATTTTACCGGAAACCTGCCNCTTTGGCACAGGGGGCAGGGGAGGATTTTTTNATCACCGCCNCCCGAACCCTATGGAAAAATTCCGCCGCCTGTGGTATGNTTTGGGGGAAGNACCGCCGGGGAACCCGCCCCGGATTTTCGGCAAATAGAAAAAANGCCCCGCGCTNCGGGGCCTGGTTGAAAGGAAAGACANCTATGGACGTAAAAGAGATTTTAAGGCGCTGCGACCACACCCTCCTGGCCCCCACGGCCCGGTGGGAGGANATCCNGGCCATCTGTGACGACGGCATCCGTTACGGCTGCGCCAGCGTCTGCATTCCCGCCAGCTATGTCAAGCAGGCGGTGGACTACGCGGAGGGCCGGATTCCCGTCTGCACCGTGGTGGGCTTCCCCAACGGCTACGACACCACCAAGGCCAAGGGCTGCATGGTCGCGGACGCCATAGAAAACGGCGCGGCGGAGGTGGACATGGTGATCAATCTCGGCTGGGTGAAGGACCAGANGTGGGACGCGCTTCTCCAGGAGCTGGGGCTGATGCGGGCCGTCTCCCAGGGGAAGGTGTTGAAGGTCATCATTGAGACCTGCTGCCTCACCACGGAGGAGAAGGTGAAGCTCTGCGGCCTGGTGNGCATGGCTGGAGCGGATTTCATCAAAACCTCCACCGGCTTTGGCAGCGGCGGGGCTACCAGGGAGGACGTGGCCCTGTTCAAGAAATTCGTGGACCCCAAGGTGAAAATCAAGGCCGCCGGAGGCATCGCGGATCTCCGGGACGCGGAGGATTTCATCAACCTGGGGGCCAGCCGCCTGGGCACCAGCCGGGTGGTGAAGGCCGTGAAGGCCATGGAGGCGGAGGGCACATTCCGCCTGGAGGACTAAGCGAAAAAGAGGCCGCTCCCCATCCGGGGAGCGGCCTTATCTTATTTCCCGGCGGGGGAGGGGGTTTGCTCCTCCGCTTTTTTCTTATCAGGCTTCGGGGCCTTGGGCTTGGATTTGCGCCGTTTTATCCCCTTGCCGATCAGCAGAAGCGCCGCCAGCGCCGCCGCGCCTATGGGCAGCAGCCAGAGGAGGCTTTGAGACTGGGGCTGGAGGCAGAAGTCCCCCTCCGTCCCCGTCATGGTGAGGAGCAGATAGCTGCCGCTCCGCTCCGCGTCCACCTTCTCCCATCCGCCGGCGGTGAGCCGCCAGACCTGGGCGTTTCCGCCGCCGGGAGTCAGCAGACGCAGGGGGATTTCGTCGGACGGCCCCAGATCCGCGCCGGAGAGAGTCACATGCCGGACCACGGCCTCCGTTCCGGCCTCCGCCGGGGGGGATTGGGCGCTGTCCACGGCGTGGAGGACGGCCTCCTCCGTGAATTTCCCCTCCACAAGAGCCAGGGGCTGTTTCCCNTCCAGCTCCTGGCTGGGGGCCAGGGTAATCCAGGGGGCGTAGACGGCCTCTACGGTGATATCGGACTTGGCCCCGGACGTGTCAAATTCGGGCCAAACGCCGTAGCCTTCCGGACTGTCGGGCACGGCGGGCAGGTTGATTTTGGACAGATCGTCCCCGTAGTAGAAGGGGATCTGGGCGACGGTCTTCTCCCCGGCCACCAGGGTCAGGGTGAAGGCGGTGAACTCCGTGGGGATGCCCGGCAGATCCCGCAGATCCGCGAAGGCGATGGGCTCCGCCCGTCCGGCGTAGCTGACCCCGTCCACGCCCGCCGTTCCGGTGTCCACAAAGCGGCTTCCGGAGAGAACGCCGTCCTCGTCCATCCCTCCGGCGATGGCTCCCAGGGCTTCGGTGCCCTGCGTAATGGTGGCGATGGCATAGCAGTCCCGGAGGCGGCTGGCCCACCCGGCGATGCCGCCGATGTAGTTCTTTCCGGACAGGGCGCACTTGGAGAAGCAGCTCCGGACAGTGCCGTCGGCAAGGCCGGCCACGCCGCCCACGTAGTCCCCTCCGGTACTCTCCACAGGCCCGTAGTTCTCGCAGCCCAGGGCGGTGCCCAGGTCCATGCGGCCCGCGAGGCCTCCGGCGCAGTCCTTCTTGGCGGTGATTTGGCCCCGGTTTACGCAGTTTTCCAAAACCGCCTTGGTTTCATAGGTGGAGCCAAAGGAGAAGCGGCGGTCGGCGTTTTCCTCCGGGTCCGCGTCCAGCTCAATGGACATGGACCCCACCACGCCGCCTACGTTCCGGTCGCCGTCCACGGGACCGCTGTTGCGGCAGGCGGTGATTTTTCCCTCGCGGGTGGCGGAAATATCCTGGTCGGAGGTGTCCTCGATCAGCTCCCGGTCCGGCTCGCCGTCCCGCAGCTCCTCCATAGCGTCCAGAACCGCGTCAAAGACGGCGTTGAACTGGCGGCTTACCGCCCGGAGATCCGCCGAAATCGTGTCCCCGGAGTCCTGAAGAAGCTCGTTTAAGGAATCCATCTCCCCGGTGAGGCCGGAGAGAGCGTCGTACAGCCCGTCGCTGGACTCCCGGAAGCCCTCGCCCAAGGGGGTGAAGGCGGCGGGGCCGTCCCCGGTCAAATCCTCCACCGCGCCGGAAATGGTCTGGAAAGCGCCGCTCAGCAGCCGCCCGATGACGGAGGCGGAGGAGGACGCGTCCTCCAGCTGCCGGAGGGCGCTCCCCAGCTTCCCGGAGAGGGGCGAGGCGTTGGACAGGGCGTTGTGCAGATCCGTCATGGCCCCGGCCAAAGCGTCGGCGGAGGCGGACAGGGACTGTCCCGCTTTCCGCAGGGCCGTCTTGGCGGCCTCCCAGTCCTCCGGGGAGGCGGGGAGGGCGGTTCCGGCGTTCCCAAGGCCTCCTGCCAAATCCCCCAGAGCCTCGCTGAGATCCCCCAGGGCGGGGAGGGCTTCCCCGGTTCCCGGCAGGGGATCGGCCTCGGAGAGGGCGGTTTTCAGCTGGGCAACCCCCTCCGCCGCGTTGGAGAGGGCGGTATCCATGGCCCGCAGGGCCGTCTTGGCCTGGGCCAGGGCGGCGGCTTCCGTCCCGCCGGAGCCTCCGGCCACGTCCCGCAGCAATGCCTCCAACGCGTCGCTCAGGGCCTTGGCCGCCTCGCTGAGACTGCCGCCGGACTGCCGCAGGCGCTCCACGGCGGCGCGGACGTCCGCCATAGCGCCGTCCCCGATGTCCACCGCGTCGCCCAGGGCGGCCATGGCGTTCCCCAGACTGCGGGAGAGCCGTTCCAGCCGCCCGCCCGCGTCGGCCAGATCGTCCAGCGCCGGGGCAATCCGGTCCAGGGCGTTGGTGATGTCGGCGGAAACGGTGTTGATGGTGTCGATGTTTTCATCCAGGAAATCCGAGGTCCGGTCCAGCAGATCCTGGGCATGGTCCTTGGCGTTGTCCGTGTAGTCCCCCATGGCGGTGAGGCGGGCGGACACCCCGTCCCCGGTGGACTGGGCGTCGTCCAAAGCCCGGTTGATCAGCGTGTCCAGGGTATCCAGCTCCCGCCGGATGCGCTCCAAACTGTCCTGGCCGGGATTCAGGGCCAGCAGGGGCTCAGACTGGCCCACAATGCCGCCCACGTCCTTCCGGCCGTGGATCACGCCGCTGTTGACGCATCCGGCCAGATAGCCGCTCTGCCGCCCGGCGATGCCGCCGGTGTTGTAGCCCACATGGGGATAGCCCACGTTTCCGGAGTTGACGCAGCTTTGCACCACGCCGCTGGAATAGCCCACGATGCCTCCGGTGTCCGTGCAGCTGGNCAGCANNCCTCCGGCGTCNTCCCCCTCGGCGGCGGTGATCCGCTCCTCCAGGGCCGCCTGCACGTCCAGATCCATCAGGTTGACGGAGGCCTCGGCCTCGGTGAGNTTAACNCCNGCGGTATTTTCGCATTTCAGCAGCAGCCCCAGGTTCCGTCCGGCGATGCCGCCGGTGGCGTTCTCCCCGTAGAGAAACCCGGCGGAGGAGCAGGCGGTAATCTGTCCGGTCTTTCCGTTCAATCCGGCGATGCCGCCCACNGANGCNTTCCCNTGGACGCTGCCCTGGAAGGCGCAGTTTTGNATNGTGCCGTTGTTGACTCCGGCGATACCGCCNACGGTGGAGCGGGTGCCCTCCGGGGCCGACAGGCCCTCCACCCGGAGGTTTTCCACCAGGGCCCCCGCCTCAATGTAGCGGAAAAGGCCCATGNCGGACCCGGCGGCGGTGATCCGGAGGCCGGAGATCGTGTGGCCCTGGCCGTCAAAGGTGCCGCCGAAAATGGGGATGGGGGTGAAATCCTCCCCCGCCAGATTCAGGTCGGCCTCCAGGAGGAAGGTTTTCCCCTGGGACCAGGCGTCCAGGGAGCAGTTTTTGGCAAAGGCGCGAAGCTCCTCCACAGAGGAGATAGACACGGCTTCCTCCTCCGGGTCCGCCGCCAGGACGGCGGGCAGGGCCAGGGAGGCCAGCAGTCCCAGGGCCGTCAGCAGGGAGAATACGCGGCGGGTCAGACGGTTACGCATGGCGGGAGGCCTCCTTTCCCTGGGATTCCGGCAGAAGGGCCGGTTCCTCCGGCGTTACGCCGCCGGTTTCCACCGCGGCGTTGATGGTGCCGTGCAGTATGCCGCTGAGCTCCGCGTCCACCATGCCGGAGATATAGCCCCGGACGTGGCCGTCCAGCCGCATGGTGCCGCTGTGGCTTTGCAGGGGCAGGCGGGACTTGATGGTGAAGGCGGTTTTTTCGATGATCACATCCCCCAGCAGCAGAATCTGGGGCAGGATGCCCATAACCAGGAAGATGGAGATCAGCGTTCCCCGGCCCAGGCACACGCCGATGGAGGCGATGGAGGGGGTGGTGGACAGCACGCCGATCAGCACGCCGGCGGAGGCCAGGATGGTGCCGGAGGTGATGATGGTGGGGAAGGCCTGGTTCAGGGATTCCACCACCGCGTCCTTGAGGGGCATGGTCTGCTTCAGCTCCACGTAACGGTTGGCNATGACGATGGCGTAGTCNATGTTGGCGCCCATNTGGATGGAGCTGACCACNAAGTAGCTNAGGAAGAACAGGGGGGAGTTTTGCAGGTAGGGGAAGGAGAAGTTAATCCAGACGCTGCCCTGGATTACCAGAATCAGCAGCACCGGCAGTCCNGAGGACTGGAAGGTNAACACCAGNACCAGAATGACGAAGACNATGGTCAGAATGCTGATCAAAAGGTTGTCCTTGCCAAAGGAGGTGGAGAGGTCGAAGTCGCTGGTGGAGTTGCCCACCAGGTAGCCGCCGTCGTAGTATTTGGCCACGGTGCTGTGGAGGGTGTCCAGAAAGGCGAAGGTTTCGTCGCTCTCCTCCGGCAGGTTCAGCTGCAGGACCAGGCGGCTGTAGTTCTCNCCCTTCAATTGCAGCTGCGCGTCGGTGAGNTGTACGTGGAGATCCTCGATAGTCTCCGTCATGTCCGCGTCCAGNGTGACATAGCCCTCCTCCATCTGGTCGTAGACGAAGAGGAACATATCNATCAGGGGCACGCCGTAGCTGTCCAGCCCGGAAACCAGCTGGCCGTAGGTCTCCTGATCCACGGCGTAGGCNGAGTAGAGGAGCCGGGCCACCTCAATGTCCAGATCCGTCATTTCGGCGAACTGCCGGGGGGTCAGCNTGTCGGTGAGGACATAGCCGTCCATGGCGTCCACNTTGGCGAGGCCCAGAACGGTGTCCGTCTCCGGCATCCTGTCCAGCTCCCGCAGCAGCTGGCCCTCCTTTTCATAGTCCCCCCTGGGCACCAGAATGGCCAGGGTGTTGACGCTGCCGAAGGTGTCGTTCACCTTGGCCTGGGCGATGCTGGCCTCGCTTTGGTTCAGGGTGGTCAGGCCCGTCTGGCCGTAGGCGTAGGGGCAGCGGTTGGAGAANATAAAGCCGCCGATCAGCAGCACCACNAACAGNGGCGGCATGATGTACCGGGTCTTCACCGCCAGCCGTCCCCAGGCGCTGATGGTGGGGACGAAGCTCCGGTGNTGGGTTTTGTCAATCANGNGGCTGAAGCTCATCAAAAGCCCCGGCATCAAAGTAAACACCGCCAGGAGGCTCAGAACGATGGCCTTCATCAGCACCAGNCCCAGGTCCCGCCCTATGCCAAAGCGCATGAAGCACAGCGCCCCCAGGCCGGACAGAGTGGTCATGGAGCTGCCGGAGATNTCCGGAATGGCCTTGCTGAGGGCGATGACCACCGCCTCCCGGGCNTCCAGGTGCTCCCGCTCCTCGGTGTAGCGGTGGCAGAGGATAATGGCGTAGTCAATAGCCAGGGCCAATTGCAGCACCACCGCCACGGAGTCGGACACAAAGGAGATCTCCCCGAAGATGAAGTTGGTGCCCTTGTTCATCAGGGCCGCCATGCCGAAGGTCATGATCAGCACCGGGATCTCCATATANGTATGGGAGGTGAAAAACAGCACCAGCAGAATGATCACCACGGCGATGACCATGACCACCTGCATCTCCGCTTCCAGGTTGGCGGAGTCGGAGGTGCCCACGTCGCCGGTGAGGTAGAGGTCGTACCCATCCAGAAGGGCCTTGACCTCCTCCAGGGCGGCAAGGCTCACCGGGTCTTCCGCCGTACCATCGTAGGTGATGGAGTAGAGGGCCGCGCCCCGGACGTAGTGGTCCTCCGAGTTGTCAAACTCGACGGACTTGACTCCTTCCAGAGCCTCGATCTCCTCCGCCAGGGCTTCCGCCTGGCTGTAGGCGATGTTGTCCACCATGATCCGGCTGGTGCCGAAGGTGACGAACTCCTCGTCCATGATGGTCAGGCCCTGGCGGGTTTCCGTCTCCGCCGGCAGATAGCTGGTGAGATCGTCGTTGACGGCGGTCCAATTGCTGGAAAAGAAGGAGAAAATGGCCACGCCGATGTACAGGAGATAAAAGGCCTTNCGCTTATCCACAATGAACGACGCCACGCGNTCCATGGCGCTGGGCTTCGACCCGCCGCTTGGCTGTTTGCTCAAGGTAACTGCTCCTTCCTGCCCGCCATTCGCCGAAGGGGTGTCTCCCTCCGGCGGGCGGCGTTTTTTGTTGATGAAATATCATACGCTTTTTTTGCCGGAAAGACAATAGACAATGTGACCAGAGTGATAAAAAATTTGCAGGAGTACCATACAGAATNGACAGGGAGAANAGAGTAGAAGNATGAGCCCAAGCCGGTTAAAGCTGAGCTGCCGCACTTAACGCAACCGGAGAGGAGGCCGCGTCCTTCATGCGAAAGAGTATATCTCCNNCCCTCCAACAACTTGCCGATGAAACCTCTTACTGGCCTTCTCCCGCNGNCTTCTTCGTCCNTTTTGTTTGNNANCCCTGCAATTGANANATCTCTCAGGATCAAAATTCATATTGCGGATTTTATCAGAATATGGTAAAATTTCGCCAGAAAATTTTGCCATTTTTNNTAAANGNAAAAANNCTCATGANACCAANGGTTTGACAAAAACATAAAGNACCAAAAGTTTCATCGGGAAAGGAAAAGAAATGATCGAACAAACTAGNGATATGATAAAGATAATCCAGTCCTATACGGACCAAATCACTCACTATGAAATCCTGAGCACCTGGTANGCGGCATTCTGCGCTATTTGCATTTTTTCCGCCCTGGTTCTTGCATTGTGGATAGCCNTGCAGCGCAGGAACGCTGTTGGCACAGGAAAACTCCACACGGTCGCNCTATCAGGCGCTTTTTTGGTCATTCCTGTGATCACCACGCTATATCTTTACACCTTTTCTATGAACATGAGAAAGGTCGCTATGTATCGGGGCTACCTCAGTTTTCTGGAGCACAGGTGGAANACCCTTGCCCAGGNAGATATCCTNCTGTTNGACAGTGAACTTGTTCGCCGCTTNTTCTCCTTTGACAGNTTCTATGTCAATGGATTAGGGCCGGCAGTCATGGCTGTTTTTGTTGTACTGACCCTTGTTCTNGGATTTGGCNTATCCCTGCGGTTTCTTCGCCAGCTTCCCTCATCCAGGGAAAAGCGCATACTGCAAATTCTGGTGGGAATTNTGGTGGTAATATGNGTTTCTTTNAATGGCCTNTGCACCTATTATCTCAGCACAAACGACCAGGTAGTAGAATCCGTCATTGCTTATTGTGAAGAATTCGGAGGTGGCGCATAATGATTCCTTCNGGATTTGCCGTCAACACATTGGGCATTTTNGCTNTTNTAGCAGACNTATATTTGGGCCGTACTGCCGATGTTGATCCACCGGAAAAGCGGCAGGTGCTGGCTTACGGCTGCGGCGCAATTACTGTGGTCTTTTTGGTATTGAACGCCTTGTTGGCGCTGAATCCCTCCGTTCCAAANGCCGTTTTCCTAATNCTNTCTTTTCTCCAAGGAAAGTGGACACNATNTTTGNTATATGCGCTTATCCTGTTTTTAGCAGTTTATCCATCATATCTGGCGAAAAAAGACAGGGCAAAGTCCNCNGCGGCCGCTAATCCTGAATATGTATGGAAAAATTGCTTTTTTAACTGCGCAGGCGCAATCGGTGCCATTGTTATGCTATGGATTATTCATGAAGAAATCACCGATCTCCGTTTTCTGGAAAATTTTTATATTCAAGAAATCATACAGATCCTCTTCCCTATCTGCATGGCCATCGCGTTTTCTTACCAGAGTATCGAACAAAAAAATAAGGACAATCTGGACCATGACCCATCATTGAATTGGCCAAACCAAATGTGGAACCTTGTGCACTTGTTNAACACCTATTTCTGGGCNCTATTCTCNGGAGCGATGATGCTTTCNTATACACGCTATTGCCATATCTATCATATGCCGCTTATATTAAACTGGCGGTATTTGCTGTTTCTTTCCATGGCCCTGATTTTTTTCTACTCCTGCGGCAACCATTCTCATGAGTACATACATATGATATTTCTAACGGGAGTTCCGGCATTTTTGATCGGCAGCCTCCAGTGGATGTCTTGGTTCACAATGGATGAACAGATGAATCGGTTTCAGATGCTATTTGTTGCTGTCCATTTGTTTATATATATGACAATCATTTATGCAGGCAAAAACCTGATTGTTTGGAAGAAAGGGAACCATACCAAAATANAATACCCGGCGCTTCGACAATGGTTTTGGGGAGTTCCGCTGATTGTAACCCTGGTAATGTATTCCATACTTTGGCTTGTACCCACCTCTCTGGGAGCGGATCGGGTTTCCTTGAATTACGCCGGAAAGTGCCTCATCATGATTTGCCAAGATACAAGCAAAGATCCAGCCGANCTGCTGAATGAGATAAAAAATGCGGAGTGGTTTGATAGTGAAAACGAAAGGATGGACCGGACGCGCTTTCTGTTGTTTCTTTATGAAAATCTTCAGGAGGAACTAATCAGCAAAGAGGTCATCCCGGAAAAAGCCCAAACATTAACCTATGAAGAATTGGATACTTGGATAGACGATTCACCCCTCCCTGAATAATGAAATGAGAACCCTTTTTTGTTAAAAAAGGGTTCTCATTTTTTTCNCTTAGAATTACTNTCTGTATTCAATTTCCGCGCTTCACAAGTCCACTTGACTGCCAATGTCAAGCTGGATATCCTTTTCCTCCTGNTCGATNTCCTCCCGCAGGGATTCGATCCACGCNTCCAGACGCCGCAGCAGCTTTACCCACTCCTGCCGCTCCTCCTCCGCGGCCTTGTCCNCCTCCAGGCGTTCCTTCAACGCGCTTTGGGCCTCGGTCAAGGCGGCGAGAAGNTCCTCCTTCGCCTGAACCGGGTCCTCACCAGCGGCATCCGCCTGAACGGCCCCGGCGATCAGGCCCCGGTACAGCGCCATCAGCGACTCCCCGGCCTCGGCTATAACGCTGTCGCCGCCGTCCTCCTGCTCCNGGTCATTCTTNGCCCGCAGGGCCTCGATCCAGTTATCCAGGCATTTCAGCAGGCGGTCCCACTCCTCCTGCTCCTCCTTCNGCTTCTTGCCCTCCTCCATCCGTTCCAGCAGNAGGAGCTTCACACTGTTCAGGTCGGACAGAAGATCGTCCTTCATAAAGGCGCTGTGGTCAAGGGATTCCGCGCTTCGGGNGGANANNGCGGAATCATAATGTTCATACANCGCTAACAGCTCGCTTGTCCCGAGTCCGCCNGANNGGGGCGCGTCNTCTCCGGCGTTGCGGCTCCGGTTTTCTGAANNGCCGGAGGAAACGCTCTCCAGCTGGGCCTGNAACGAGGCGCGGGGCGGTTCGCCCGGCTTGGAAGCGGTCCGGCGCGGTTCCGTATAGGGCTGCTGAACATTCATCAAAGAGGAAATACNCATGGGAAACGGCTTCCTTTCTTCTNGATNCTCTGAAAAAGCAGAAAGCGGCTGTGAACACATCACTGCCGCTTTCTGTTCCGTGCGTCTTATTCTCCCGCAATCCTTCGCGAGAGGTTATTTCGCGTATTCCACGACCTTGGTTTCCCGGAGGACGTGGACCTTGATCTGGCCGGGATACTCCATCTCGTCCTCGATCCGCTTGGCCAAATCCCGGGCCAGAATCACCATCTGGTCCTCGCTGACCTGCTCCGGCTTCACCATGACCCGGACCTCACGGCCCGCCTGAATGGCAAAGGCCTTGTCCACGCCGGGATAGGTGCCGGTGATTGTCTCCANCTGCTCCAGCCGCTTGATGTAGTTCTCCANATTCTCGCGGCGGGCGCCGGGACGGGCGGCGGAAATGGCGTCCGCGGCCTGCACCAGGCAGGCCACAATGGTCCGGGGCTCCACGTCGTTGTGGTGGGCCTCNATGGCGTGAACAATATCGTCCCGCTCCCGGTACTTCCGGGCAAACTCCACGCCAAGGGAAACGTGGGTGCCCTCCATCTCGTGGTCCACGGATTTGCCCAANTCGTGGAGCANACCCGCCCGCTTGGCGGCGGTGNCGTCGGCCCCCAGATCGGCGGCCATCATGCCGGCGATATGGCTGACCTCAATCGAATGGCGCAGGACGTTTTGTCCNTANCTGGTGCGGTAGTGGAGGCGGCCCAGCATCTTCATCAGCTCCGGGTGCAGGTTCCGCACGCCGCACTCAAACACGGCCCGCTCGCCCTCGGACTTGATGGTGGCNTCCACNTCCCGGCGGGCNTTCTCCACCATTTCCTCNATGTGGGTGGGGTGGATGCGGCCGTCGGCGATGAGCTTTTCCAGGGCCAGACGGGCAATCTCCCGCCGCACAGGCTCAAAGCAGCTGACGGTAATGGCCTCCGGCGTGTCGTCGATAATGAGATCCACGCCGGTCAGTGTCTCGATGGTGCGGATATTGCGGCCTTCCCGGCCGATAATCCGGCCCTTCATCTCGTCATTGGGCAGGGGAACCACACTGACGGTCATCTCGGCCACCTGGTCGGAGGCGCACCGCTGAATGGCCTGGGCGACAACCTCCCGGGCCCTTGCGTCGCACTCCTCTTTCATGCGGGACTCCACCTCTTTAATTTTCAGGGCGGTCTCGTGGGTCACCTCGGACTCCACCTGGTCAATCAGGTACTGCTTGGCCTCCTCGGCGGTAAAGCCGGAGATACGCTCCAGCATTTCCGTCTGGCTNCGCTTGATGAGCTGGATCTCCTCCTGCTCCTTATCCACGGCCGCGTGCTTTTGGGCCAGGGACTCCTCTTTTTTCTCTATGGCNTCAGTTTTGCGGTCCAGGTTTTCTTCCTTTTGCTGCAGCCGGTTTTCCTGCCTTTGCAGATCAGCCCGGCGGGCCTTCTCTTCCTTCTCATACTCGCTGCGGTTTTTCAAAATCTCTTCCTTGGCTTCCAACAGGGCTTCCTTTTTCTTGGTTTCCGCGCTTTTAAAGGCCTCGTTGATAATGCGCTTTCCCTCTTCTTCAGCGCTTGAGATTTCCTTTTCGGAGACTTGTTTCCGATAGCGAATACCGAGAGGGAAACAGATGACGCCGCCAACGATCAGTCCGATCAAGCCGGCGATGAAATATTCCATCGGTCTATTTCCTCCTAAAAAATTTATCCGGTATTGCTGGAAGTAACGACCGGCCCCCGCCCCTAACCGGGGGCCGACAATCATCCTTTTCTAGTTTAATCATTTACTTGTCTTATGTCAAGGTTTTTTTATCACGCCGTATCATGACGGANCCCCCTTGCCCGCCGTGAAACGGCCCACGCGCGGGATAACGGNCCGCCGCTTCCGGCCGTANCCCTCGCGGGNAAGGCGGCTCCGGCCNGNTCAGGTGTCGATATACGCCGCGGCGGCGTAGCCCACCAGATCCCCGTAGTGGACCACNTACCAGCCCTGCCACTCGCCGTAAACCGTCACTGACGCGCCGTTGGGCATATTGGCCAAAATCGTCCCGCTGGAGGAGGGNTAGCTCCGCAGATTCAGCGTGCCGTAGGACACGGAGACAGTCCCCCCCACCGGGTCCATGGGATAGATGAATGGCAGGCCGAAGTACCGGGTCAGGGCCCTGGCCAGCTGCTGGGCGATATCGTTCCAATGGCCCTCCAGCCACACGGCGTCGGCGTAGTTGTCNTGNTANCCGATNTCCACCAGCACCGCCGGNGCNTTGGANTGNGCCACNTCNCCCANNGTGGTGGTGGANCGNGTNGTNACCNNNTCCGGCAGGGGGTAGATTTTCCGCAGCTCCTCGGCGATCAGCTCCGCCGCCCGCTGGCCCTGGGTGCTGCCGGGGTAGTAGAAGGCGATAATACCGCGGGTGCTGCCATAATTTCCCTCGCCGGAGGCGTTGGAGTGGAGGGCCAGATAGAAATCGTAGTTCCCGGCGTTGGCCTCCCGAATGGAGCTGGCGGCGGTCATCTCCGGCCGGTTGCGCTTGTAGCGGATGCCGTTGGAGACCAGATAAGGCACCAGAGCGTCCGCCAGAAGGTTCATGTGGTATTCCTCAGAGCCGCTTCCCGTGACGTATTGGTTCCAATCCTGGGTAGATGGGCTTAAATAGATGATAGGCATGGTGGTAAAACCTCCTTTTTACCATCTATATGGCTTTTTCCCTGGAAGTGTGCTATAGTCATTTATGCGATTCCCACTCCTGATCGCAACGGAGGATTGATTTCATGAAAGCTGAACGGACATATCCCAAATACACCGTCACCCCCAAGGCGGAGGCGGCCCTTCTGCGGGGACACCCCTGGGTTTACGGCGCGGAAGTCGTTTCCATGGACCGGCCCGGAGAAAACGGAGGGTTAGTGGATGTTATTGGCCGGAAAGGGCAATATCTGGGAACAGGATTTCTGTCCGAGCGGTCGAAAATCCGCGTCCGGCTCCTCTCCCGGAACGCCAACGACCGCTTTGACGCGGCCTTCTGGCGGCGAAAGCTGCAATGGGCCTGGGCCTACCGGAAGGCGGTGATGGCCCCGGAGGATCTGGACGCCTGCCGCATCATCTTCGGGGAGGCCGACGCCTTTCCCGGGCTGACGGTGGACAAGTTTCACGATCTCCTCTCCGTCCAGGTGCTGTCCTTCGGCATGGAGCGCATCAAGGGACTGTTGCTCCCGGCCCTGGTGGAAATTCTCCGCCAGGACGGCCAGGAGATCCGGGGCGTTTACGAGCGGAACGACGCGGTCCTCCGGGAAAAGGAGGGCCTGGAGCAGTACAAGGGCTGGTTTCCCCTGCCGGGGGAGGCGCCGCCGGAGTCCCCGGTTGTGGAAATTGTAGAAAATGGCGTGAAATATTTGGTGGATGTGGAAAATGGGCAGAAGACCGGCTTCTTCCTGGACCAGAAGTACAACCGCCGGGCCGTATCCCGGCTGGCCCGTGGAAGGACGGTGCTGGACTGCTTCACCCACACCGGCTCCTTCGCCCTCAACGCCGCTATGGGCGGAGCCAAGCGCGTCACCGCCGTAGACGTGTCGGAGTCCGCCGTGGAGCTGGCACGGGCCAACGCCGCCCGGAACGGCCTGGACGGCATTGTGGAGTGCCGCTGCGCCAACGTTTTCGACCTGCTGCCCCAGTTGGAAAAATCGCCGGAGCGGTATGATTTCATCATCCTGGATCCCCCGGCTTTCACCAAGTCCCGGAAGACCGTGGAAAACGCCTTGACAGGGTACAAGGAGATCAACTACCGAGCCATGAAGCTCCTCCCCCGGGGCGGACTGCTGGCCACGTGCTCCTGCTCCCATTTCGCCACAGAGGAAAAATTCACCGCCATGCTGCAAAGCGCCGCCCGGGACGCGGGGGTCCAGCTGCGGCAGATCCAGGCCCGCCAGCAGTCCCAGGACCACCCCATCCTCTGGGGCGTGGAGGAAACCAATTATCTGAAATTCTATCTGTTCCAGGTTATATAAGAAAGTTCTTCCTCAAACCCAAAAAGGAGCGCGTTTCCAATGGAAACGCGCTCCTTTTGTCTCAATCGCCCCTCGGTTTAGTGACTGACCTCGATACACCGGACGTAGCCGCCGTCCGTGTAAATATTGCACTTGTCCGCGTAGGAATGAGCCTCCGACAGGGGCACCCACTGCCTCATGTCGCTGTTGTAGCACAGGACATTGCTGGGCACCGTGTAGGTTCTGCCTCCGACCGTCACCGCGTTCTCGCTGGTCCAGGCGCTGTTGGGCACATTCTTCGTCTCCTCCAGCTTCTTGAGGCTGGAGAATCCGGTATTGGCCCGGTTCAGCGTGACCGCCACGTAGTCGCCGCTGTTGACATTGTAATTCATCCGGAAATCCTTGGTGCGCTGTCCATTGCCGTACTCCACGCCGATGGTCTCCCAAGAGGTGGTATTCCCATCGTCATCCAGCACGCCGGAGGAGCGCACCTCCACAAACACCCGGCCATAGAGTACCGTGCCGTCCTCGCCGCTGTTGATGAGAATCAGATCCACCTTGTCCGCCGAGTTCACCCTGGCGTAGACAATCCGGCCAGCCGGGATAATCCCGTCCGTCAGGCTGCTGAGGCTGATTGCCTCCACGCCGTCCACCGTATTCTGGAAAATCATCACATTGTCCGCAAGCTTCCGCTGTCCCATGGTCCGGGCAGCCACATCCAGATTGCCGCCAGCGTTGCCGCCGCTGAGCCGGGACAGGGAGAGCCGTCCCCGTGTGGTAGAGGAGACCCGGACCATCTGGCCCACCAGATCCTTGCCGTCGTCGGCGCCGCCCGTCAGGGTAATGCCGCACAGAAGATCCACCCGACCGCCGGACCGGACAATACCGATGGCGTTGCCGGAAACCACGCTGCCCTTGGCCTCCACGGCCCCGGCCACTTGGTTGTCCTCCGTCAGCAGCAGGACCATCTGATCGCCGGGCTTGAACTTGGAGATTGTCTGCTGGGCCGTAGCCAGCACTGGGAACTCATAGCCTAAAACGGTAATCGTCTCCGGCTCGCTGGGATTGGGCGAGCAGCTCTCGTAGAAGCCGCTGATGCGGGTATCGCAGACCCGGATGGAGTTGGTGGTGGGAGAATAGGTGGCCACATCATAGCGGCGGATGTCCTTGGCGGTGACTGGCGCGCCGTTTTTGTAGATTTTATAGTTCGTGGCCCCATTCACCAGATCCGCGAAGCCCGCCGTGGACTCGTTGCCGTAGACAATCACCGCCGAGTTGGCCGTGGAGCCGCTGCCCACAAAGATGTAGTCCACGCCGCCTCCGGTGTTGAGATACAGCGTCACGGAGCTTCCGGCGCTGACCCAGGAGTAGATTTCGCTCCAGGGGGCTTCCTCGCCGCCGCGGTAGGCCCTGGTGGAGCCGGTGACGGTATAGACCGCGCCGGACACGTCCGTGATCTCGCTGGCCTTGGCCGTCGCCACGGTGATGGTAATGCTGGCCCCCAGGGAATCCGGCACGAAGGTGAGGACCTTCCCGGTCTTATTCAGAGCCAAAGTCCCCCGGGAGCCGTGCAAAGCCCCGTTGGATACCTTGCCGGAGGCCAGCTGATAGGTCTGGGTGCCGGAGGCCAGCTGCAAGGAGGCCTCCCGGCCGTCGGAGCCCTTGGCGGAGGAGGTCACCAGCACCTGGTTTTCCAGCGCCGTGGCCCCAATGGAGCTAAGGTAGCTGCCGCCCTCCGCCATGTCGGCGCGGAGGAGGTTCAGGAAGAGCCGGGCCGCCTGGCCGCGGGTCAGGGGGGAATTGCCACTGGCGCCGATGCCCTCGGTGAGGCCGATGGTGGCTCCCACGGCCATGTAGCTGTCGGGCCACACGCCGCCAATGTTTTCGTCCTTATAGCCCAGAAGCCGCAGCATAATGGTGACCGCCTGTCCCACGGTGACGGTCCGGTCCGGGTGGAAGCGGCCGTCGGGATAGCCGGAGATGATATTTTTTCCCTTGGCGGCCAGATTGATAAATCCGGCGGCCCAGTGGGAGGGCTTCACATCCGGGAACACGGTGACGGTTTTGTACTGTCCCAGAAGGTCGGCGGCGTCCATGGCGTAGACCGCCATTTTGCAGAACTGCCCCCGGTTCAGGGCGGCGTCGGGCCGGAAGGTATTGGCGTCGTAGCCATCCAGCACCCCCATCAGCCGCAGGGACTCCACCGCCATGATGGTGTCCTGGTCGCTGATATCGGAAAAGCGGGCGGCAGTCTCCGCCGCGCCGGCCGGCAGCGTCAGCAGGGACGCCACCGTCAA
>JAAVHG010000117.1:2031-16477 GCA_014799855.1 Oscillibacter sp. | reverse complement strand
GAAAAAGTAGGCGTTGTGATGACCCAGGGCAACCATGATCCGGAAGAATGGCGGCAAATTATCGGAAACAAAGCTCGCAAAGAGGAACTGGCTCGGAAGTTCAAAGACGACAGCTCCCCGATGAAAATTGCCATCGTGGTAGATATGTGGCTGACGGGATTTGATGTGCCGTCTTTGGCTACCATGTATGTGTACAAGCCTATGTCCGGACACAATTTAATGCAGGCCATCGCCCGTGTCAACCGGGTTTTTGGTGATAAAGAGGGCGGTCTTGTAGTGGACTATGTAGGCATCGCTCAGGCCCTTAAACAGGCCATGAATGACTACACCAGCCGAGATAAGAAAAACTATGGTGATACGGATATAAGCAAGGCAGCCTATCCTAAATTTCTGGAAAAGCTGTCAATTTGCCGAGATTTGTTTTATGGTTTTGATTATTCTATTTTTATTGGTGGGTCCGATCTCGACCGTGCGAAGGCCATCAGCGGAGGGGTCAATTTCCTGCTGGGCAAGCGGGTTCTGGAAAACATCTTGCCAGATCAGGAGAAAACACACAATATCTACATAAAAGAGGCCCTCCTACTCAGGCAAGCCCTCTCGCTATGTGGAAGTTTAGCGCAAGAAAAAGACCGCATTGAGGCCGCTTTCTTCGAGGCAGTGCGAACTATGGTGGTCAGGCTAACTATTGGTGGAACAGGACAGAAGTTTACTCTTCCTGAAATTAACGGCCGGATCAATGAACTTTTGAAACAAAGTGTCAAAAGCGAGGGTGTCATCAATCTTTTTTCCGACGTTAAAGCAGAGTTCTCCTTATTTGACCCAAAATTCTTAGAAGAAATCGCCCGTGCCAAAGAAAAGAACTTGGCTGTAGAACTACTAAAACGGCTGATTTCAGAGCAAGTCTCAGTTTATCGACAAACAAACGTTGTAAAATCTGAAAAATTCAGTGAAATTCTTCAAAGTGCGATGAACCGATACCTCAATGGATTGCTGACTAACGAAGAAGTCATCCAAGAACTGCTAAAGTTGGCACAGGATATTGCCGCGGCTAACGAGGAAGGCAAGGTCCTCGGTCTGAACGCTGAAGAACTGGCCTTCTACGATGCACTGACAAAGCCCCAGGCCATTAAGGACTTCTATGAACACGAAGAACTGATTGCCATCACGAAAGAGCTGACCGATGCGCTCCGCAGTAACCGCACCATTGACTGGCAAAAGAAAGAAAGCGCCAGGGCCGGAATGCGGCGGCTGGTCAAACGGCTTTTGAAGAAACACAAATATCCTCCTGAAGGCATGGAGGATGCTGTACAAACCGTGATGAGCCAGTGTGAAATGTGGACAGACAATATGCTATAAGAGAGCCCAGAAAAATTTGTGTAAAAGAGGATAAAAAACATCCTTTCAGTCAAGGATTTGGGAAAGGGAACCAAACAAAACTGAAAGGATGTATTTTTATGGAAAAGACCCCGCAGGAAATGTTGAAGGCATACGTGGACAGCCAGAAATTCAGCAGCACAACCGAAATCATGAACGCAATGAAAGAGATGTTCCGGGATGTACTCCAGCAGGTAATGGAGAGCGAGCTGGATACGGAACTGGGTTACGAAAAAAGTCAGAGAACATCGGATTCTGGCGAGGAAAATAAGGGCCGGAATTATCGGAACGGCTATTCAAAAAAGACAGTTAAAACGCAGCTGGGAGCGGTAGAAGTAAAGGTGCCCCGGGACCGGAATGGAGAGTATGAACCGCAAATTATCAGCAAGTACAGCCGGAACGCAGAGGGGATGGAAGAAAAGATTCTGGCACTGTATGCCTGCGGGATGAGCCAGCGGGATATCTCGGAGCAGATCAAGAATCTGTACGATGTAGACATCTCACCAGAACTGGTCAGCAAAATCAGCGAAAAGATCATGCCGGAGGTCACAGCGTGGCAAAACCGGCCTCTGGAGACCGTGTATCCGTTCGTATTTTTGGATGCCATCCACTACAAGGTAAAGCAGGATCATCAGTACCAGACCAAGGCGGCCTATGTAGTCCTGGGCATCACCATGGATGGCGGAAAGGATATCCTGGGTGTATGGATAGGGGAGCATGAGAGCGGCAAATTCTGGCTGAATGTGTTGAATGACCTCAAATCCAGGGGAGTTCTGGACGTGTATCTGTTCTGTGTGGATGGTCTGAAAGGCTTTGTGGAAGCCATTGCCGCCGTGTATCCACAGAGCCAGGTACAGCGCTGTATCATCCATCAGATCCGCTCATCCACACGCTTTGTCAGCTATAAGGACATCAAGCATCTTATGGCAGATCTGAAAAAGGTTTACACCTCTGTTACAGAGGACGAAGCCCTGGAACACCTGGTGGAGTTCAGAGAAAAGTGGGGCAGGCAATATCCTTCCTGTGTCAAAAGCTGGGAGGANAACTGGGATATTCTGAGCACCTTCTTTGCATATCCACAGGAGATTCGGAAAATCATATACACGACCAATATCATCGAGGGTCTCAACCGCCAGTTCCGTCAGATCACCAAGAATAAGCCCAGCTTTACCAACGATGACTCCCTGCGNAAAATNCTCTATCTCGCCAGCAGNAAAATTGTCGAACACTGGACCGNCAGATGTCGAAATTGGGATATTGTTTTAGCGCAGCTCCAAATCATGTTCCCGGACCGGAAGTCNGCCTGACCTGCCTTTCCCGGTAGCNTGTCCGGGAGCAGAAGACGNCATTCACGCTCCGCGTGCATACCNTCTTCCACTCCCAGACATGCTGTGGTCANGCCNGNTTCAGACGGGCTATTCAGGCTTCCCTCGTACCCTCGATATCCATCTTTTCTTGACTGTTGGATTTCCCTCTTTTACACAACATTTTCTGCCCTGCCTCCTGAGAAATGCTGGTGGGGTATTGCCACTCGTTATACAAAAACCTCAGATGCCTTTATCGCCGCGGTACATATTCGCTGTATCGCTATTTTGGCTGCCATTCGTGCCTAATTCATGTAGACACTATCTAATCAGGCTGAATTTTCTTTCTTCAACATTTTTACTTGTCCTCCGTATTGACTATGGGCCAGATTTTTCATTCCCTTTTCCTGACATATGATTACCCCCTATGTAGTTATTTTCCTACATAGGGGGCTTTTTATCTATTATTCGTTTTTGCCGGTTCGGTTCACAAAAGCTGAGGCGCTTCTTTAGAACCGCATTATTTTCCCAAAAGCTCGTGCTGGATGCGATCCAGCGCCTCGGGAGCCTGCTTGTCCATCTTCTCCGGGAATCCGAAGTAGCTGACGCAGATGATGTTGTCACCGCCAACCTTGGGCGCGTTGGGCTTCAGCTGCTTATTGGCAAAGTCCATCTCCCGCAGAGTCTCAAAGATGCCGTCGAAGTCCACTTCGCCCTCGCCCATGGCGGTGTGCTGGTGGATGGTAACATCCGCCCGGCCGCGGCCATTCAGCCAGGGGGGATTCAGGATGTAGCGGCAGTCCTTGGTCTGGTTCCAGGTGTCCGCCAGAAGCACGTGGGTCAGTTCATCCCCGGCGTATTTCAGCATGTGGCGCACATCGCCCTTGCCCTGGTCGTAGAAGAAGCCGTGGGAGGCGGAGTAGACGTAGCCCAGGTTCTTGGACCGGAAGGATTTCACGATGTCGCAGGTCTCATCGTTCAGCTCGCAGAAGTCATAGGGATGGGATTGAATCTCAACGCGCAGTCCTTCTCTTTCGATAATGGGTAGCAGCTCCTCCATGGACCGGAAGAACATACCGTTGCAGATTTCCTGCTGGTTGGGGTCGCCGGAGAACTCCGTGTTGATGACGGGCACGCCCATGTCCACGGCGATCTGAATCATCCGCTTCCAGTTGGCCACGGCGTGCTGGCGCTGTTCCTCAGTGGGGCCGGACCAGCGGTAGACCACGATGAAGCTGGAAATCTCCACGCCGGTCTCTTTCAGGGCCTTCCGGTACTCCTCCTCGCATTCCTTGGAGAACAGGGGGTGCTTGTAGAAGGGGTTGATCCGGGGGTGGGGGGACTGCTCAATGTACTTGTAGCCCCAGTCGGCCACCTTGCGCACGTAGTCCCGAATGGGCATCTGCTTGGCGAGAACGTCAACGTCAAACGCGATCTTCATAAACCGTACCTCCGTCTGTATAATTGCGGCCGGGGCGGTTCCGGCCTGGATTTCCCTTTCAGTATAGCGGAATTCCCGGCGGTTTCCAATGAGCGTTCCTGATAAAAAATTGCAAATTTCTGCTATTTTTCCTTGCCAAAGAAAACGGGCTGTGGTACGCTGGAGAAAAAGAGAGGAGGGGACGCCATGCACATCCCGGAGTCAGGCGTTTTAGAGGATTCCCAGCGGTACTTTTTCACCCCCTCCGCCCAGGCGGTGGAGCTGCTGTACTACCCCACCAGGGCGGGCCATTACTTCTGCGACAGCCGCTACGCCTTCAGCCACCGGGCGGAGACCGCACGTTTGGCCAGCCACCGGCTGAACCTGATGCTGATCTGCGTCTGCCGGGGGTCGCTGACCTTCCAGCTGGGGGAGGGCCGCGCGACCGCGGGACCGGGCCAGGCCGCGCTGTTCGACTGCCGCCAGCCCCATGAGTACGCCGCCGGGGAGGAGGGAGTGGAATTTACCTGGCTTCTCTTCAACGGCCTCAACGCCCAGGAATTGTACCGTCGCGCCGTCCAGAGCCGGGGCGGGCGGCAGGTCTTCGCCCCCGGCGGCTTCTCCGCCATCAGCGGGGAAATCTCCCGGCTGGTGGAGTCCTGCCGGACGGGGGACAGGCTCAGCGAGCCGGAGTGCTCTCTGCTGATCCACCGGCTGCTGTGCGGCCTCCTTTGGGAGAGCGGGCAGAAGGAGAGCGAGGCGGTGGGGGCGGCCATCCGCTTCATCCGGGAAAACTACCGCCGGGGCATTACCGTGAGGGACGCGGCGGGGGCGGCGGGGTTCAGCGAGGCCCATTTCTCCCGGGTCTTTAAGGCCCAGACCGGATGCGCCCCCTATGAGTTCATCCAGCTCTGCCGGGTGGACGAGGCGAAGCGGCTCCTGCTCTCCACCCGCATGTCCGTGGGGGAGATTGCCGACCGGCTGGGTTACAGCAGCGAGGGCCACTTCATCAACGCTTTCCGGAAAAAGGCGGGCGTTCCACCCGGCGCGTTCCGGCGTCTTCCGGTCTGAAAGAGGCAAAACCGCTCCCCCTTGGGAGCGGTTTTTTCGCTGTTATATAGCGGTTTCGCCGGGCATCTGTCCGGTGCGGAAGGCCTCCAGGGCGCGGCGGATGCTGCCCCGCATCAGTACGCTGGTGCGGTCCACAATAGCGGCGGGGTCCTCCCGCATGTCGTGCTGCACCCAATCCAGCAGAATGCCCACCAGGGCGTATTCGTAAAACCGGGCAATGAACTGCTTGTCCCCGTCGTCCACGGTCATATCCTGCGCCAGCTGTTCTACCATATGCCGCACCAGCCGCTGTACAAAGGGCCCCAGATAGCGGCGCAGCTGGTCCTGGCTGGCTCCCCGGTAGATGTTCAGCACCACCGCCTTGTTTTTCTCCGCCAGACGGAAGATATTCAAAAAGCCCTCCTGCCAGGTGTCGTAGGTNAACTTGCCCTCCAGGGCCAGCCGGACGTCCTCNGCGCAGCACCACTCCACCAGATCNTAGATATCCTTGAAATGGTAGTAGAAGGTCATGCGGTTGATGCCGCAGTCCGCGGCCAGCTGGCTGACTGTGATTTTATCCAGGGGGNNTTTCAGTAAGAGACGTTTCAGCGACNATTCCAANGCACGTTTTGTCGTTTGGGACATGGCCGCGCTCCCTTCCGGGGCCAAAGGCCCGCCGTGGTGGACAGCGAATGGCAAAGCTCCTCCAANGTTTCCCAAAAGTTCTCAATTTCTCCGGNGGGGAGGGGGAGGCCCGCNCCTTGGNNNGAGGTTCTGNGGTAAACTTTTTNCCTATGTTCGCTGCTTTAGACAATACGTACCATATTTTACTNCTTTTGTCAATATTGAACCCAAAATATCAGGGAAAAGCACATAATTTAATGGATTTTAAAAGAAAATTCCGGTTAATGTTTANGGTTGTAAATCCGGCGGCGCAAGAGATTTGACAACTATCCGCGGGGAGTGNTCAGCGGCGGCGGATACGGGATGAGCGGTGGCGGACTANGGNAAAAAGTGCTATAATTTGGAAAAAAGCGTGTCCCCCNGGAGCGGNCCGCGCCGCGCCAGGGGGACTGTCTTCGTTTTCGCTGTTTCCGGCCTTATTCCGCGTCCGCCAGGGGGAAGGTCACTACGGCGGTNAACAGGTCCGCCATGGTTTCCACGCGGAAGCTGCCGCCGCTGGCCTCGGTGAAGGACTTGGCGATGCTCAGCCCCAGGCCGCTGCCGCCGTCGGTGCGGCTCTCGTCGCCCCGGACGAACCGGGCGGTGAAGTCCACATCCTCCGGCAGCTCGTCCTTGGAGGTGTTGCGGATGCTGGCCTCCGCCTGGTTGGCGGCGGTCTTTAANGTCAGGTACACCCGGCTTCCCGGCAGGGCGTACCGCAGGGCGTTCTGCACCAGATTNTGGAAAACCCGGTAGAGCCGCTTTCCGTCGGCGATGATCATCACCGGGTCCGCCGGCAGATCCACCTTGAAGGTCAGGGGGCTTTGNTCGATGGGGTCCGCCATGTCCGCCAGCGTCTGCCGCAGCAGNTTNCCCAAATCCAGCCGCTCCANCTGGATGGGGAGCTGGTCCGCCGCCGCCTTGCTGACGTCNAACACGTCCTGCACCATGGATTTCAGCCGCTGGGCCTTTTCGTCGATGATCCGGGCGTAGTCCGCCGCCGCGGGGGGCAGATCCTCCTGCCGGAGCAGCTCCGCGTAGGAGAGNATGGAGGTCAGCGGCGTTTTCAAGTCGTGGGACACGTTGGAAACCAGCTCCACCTTCATCCGCTCGCTGCGGGTCTGCTCCGCCAGGGCCGCCTTCATCCCGGCCTGGATGTTGTTCAGCGACTCCGCCGTCTGCCGCAGGTCCGCGTCGGCGGGCAGGTCCAGGGGCGCGGCCAGATTTCCCGCCCGGATGGCCTCCACCTGGTCCGCCAGAAGCCCCAGATCCCGGGCGAGGCTTTGCTGGCGGCGGAAGTACAGCCACACAACCAGCAGGGCTAGAAGCACCGGCAGCAAAAACAGCGTCCAAANGNTCCAGTAGGGGAGANGCTCANAGGGGTCCNCGCTGAANANCACCAGGAAAGCCACNATCTCCGCCGACAGCAGNANGACNGCNANGGNNAACCATCCCGCTATGCGGCTGAACCGCTTCTGCACGGGCCGCTTCAGNTCCTTTGCCCGNANGGCCCGGAACAGGGANCGGCGGCTNTCCTTGGGATTGTACTTGTGGTCGTTGTGGATNAACCATACCGTCCANAANAGGAACAGCANAGCCGGAATATTGTCNNCCANCANCAGCACCAGCGNCNGCCAGNNCATATCCCNCAGAANAANAAACAACTCATCAATNCCGCCGTAGTAAGTCACCTCATAGAAGTATGCGGACCGGGAGAGGAGCAGGGAGCACACCGCCCCCAGCACCAGCAGGAACCGGGCCTCCGTCCACACGTGGACCGTCCAGGAGGCGATCCTCGCCGCCGCCAGCCGCGCGTCCCTCCGGAGGAAGAACCAGACCACCAGCAGCGCCAGCCCCACGCTCTGGAAAAAGGCCTGACGCTGGTAGAAGGCCTTGGAATTCAGCAGATTCTGCCGCACGTAGTACATGGAGCTGGACTCGCTGTAGCTGTAGTCGTCCGAGATCTGGAAATACCGGACCGGCTCCTCCCGGACGGCCATGCAGACGGTGACGCCCGCCAGCTTGTCCCCGGCGGGGAAGTTTTCGTAGCCGGGNAGAAACCAGAGGCTGTNCTGGCCGTACACCCCGCCGCCGTACACNTCCAGCTCCGTCCCGTCCTGCCAGACGCGGGCCTTGCCGTCCTGGAAGATCAGGTAGAAGTTATAGGCGCTGTTGTCCCGCCTGGTGAAGAACTCCTCAGTCTCGCCGTTGCTGTAGGTGCGCTTNTCATCCTTGTCGTTTTTAATATAGTAGAGGATGTTTTTNTCGTTCCGGAAGGCCAGATCCAGATCCTCGACCCTGCTCGCCGGACTGTAGAACATAATGCCGTTGGTGTAGTCGGTGACGGCATAGCCCCCTTCCGCCAGCTGCTGCTCCCAAAGCATCCAGGGCTCGTCGGGCGGGCTCTCCACGGCCTCCGTGAACACTCCCGCGCTGCTGGAGTAGTAGGTGCCCCGCTCGCTGTCGTACCACGTCAGCCTCGCCCCGGCGCCCAGGGACAGAAACTGCCGGAGCGTNGAGGAGACCTCCTGGCGGAAGGATTCGGTATCCTGCCAGCCGCGGGCCCTCCACCACTCGCCGGAGNCCCGCNGCCAGACGATGNTTCCCGCCACAGCNNCCAGGGANCCCAGAAGCAGGGACAGCCCCAGGAAGAAGGCCGCGAACCCGGCTCCGGCCCGGATGGCCCAGCCTCNTTTTTTCGGGGCCGCGAAATAGGCCGTTTCAGTGCCGTTCCATTTTGTATCCAATTCCCCACACCACCTTAATATAATCTGGTTCCTTGGGATTCAGCTCGATTTTTTCCCGTATCCGCCGGATGTGGACCATNACGGTGTTCTCACAGGAGAAAGCGTCCTCGTTCCAAACCCGCCGGTACAGCTCCTCCGCCGGAAAGANCCGGCCGGGATTCCGCATGAGGAGATCCACNATTTTGGTCTCCGTGGCGGTGAGGCGNACCGGCTCGCCGTCGGCCTGGAGNGTNCGGGATACCGTGTCGTAGGCCANACGGNCNNTGATCAAAAGNCCCTCCCGCTCCTGGGTGTGCACGTCCCCCAGCAGNGTNTAGCGCCGCAGCTGGCTTTTCACCCGGGCGGCCAGCTCCTGGGGGTTGTAGGGCTTGGCGATGTAGTCGTCGGCCCCCATGGACAGCCCCAGGATTTTGTCGGTGTCCTCGCTTTTGGCGGAGAGGACGATGATGGGNAGGTTNCGCCGCTCCCGGATGCGGATCAGGGCCGANAGNCCGTCCAGCNTGGGCATCATCACGTCGATGAGTATCAGCCGGATAGCCGGGTCCAGGGCCAGATCCAGGGCTTCCAGGCCGTCGTAGGCCCGGAGGACCCGGTAGCCCTCCCGCTCCAGAACAATGGCGATGGCCCCCACGATCTCNGGATCGTCGTCCACCACAAGAATGGTTTCCTTCATAGCTGTTTCCTCCTTGAACCTGAGAACAGGATACCAGGGAATTCTGACAAAAAAGGCGACAAAAATCTTACAACTTTCTTACGAAATCCGGGCAATGGCCCGGCCAGGGGGTCAGGCCGCCTTCTTCCGCCGCCGGACAATCCGGCGGATGATCCACGCCGCCAGCAGGAGGATTGCCAGAATGGCCGCCAGGGCCAGAAGGGTGATCCAGTTGGGGTTTTTCACCAGCTCCACCGGGTTCCAGCTGGTGGAGACCACCTTCCGTCCGTCCGGCTGGGCGTAGCGGCCGGGTAGACCCTCCTGGCCGAAGGATTGCAGGTAGGCCGCCAGGGCGTACCACTCCTTGATCTCTTTGCCGCTCGCGTCCCGGAGGATGCAGGCCTCAAAATCGGTGACGGGGGACCCGTCGGCCATTTTCGGCTCCAGGGACAGCAGGCCCATGGATTTTTCCTTCACGGTCCCCAGCATCTGGGCGGAGTACATGCCGGAGACCACCCGGTAGAGCTGGCCGTCCTGGATTTCGCTGTAGTTCCGCTCTATGTGGGTGACGGTGTAGCCATAGCCGGAATCTCCGGCCCCGCCGCCCAGAACCGGGGCGGGCTCCGTCCAGCGGTCTTCCTGGTAGAGCAGGGCCTCCGTTACCCGGTTGAAGAACATCCGGTGGGGGTTGAAGCTGTACTCGATACCCGCCGCGTACAGCTGGGCGGCGGGCATGACGGGGGTGACGGAGGCGTCCACCTCCGCCGCGGCCTTCAGTTCTTTTCCGGTCAGGTACACCTCCACCAGGGGGAAGCCGGAGGCGCCGTCGCTGCCCACGCCCATGGACAGCACGTCAAAGGCCTGGGAGGCGGTGATGTCCCCCGGGAAGAGGCTGGCCCGCAGAACGCCGTCGGCGGTGACGGTGACGGTGGGACCGTCCGTCCGCTCCGCCGCCAGATTCTCCGCCGCCCATAAAAAGGCGTCCGCCGCCAGTTCTCCCAGGGCGTTGCCCTCCTGGACCCCGGAAGCGGGGGTGGCCAGGGGGAAATCCGTGTGGGTGAGGACCTGATCATAGGTGAGGCCGTAGCGGTCGAGATAGGTGGAGCTGACAAGGCTTTTCCAATCCTCCACCAGCCCGGCGGCGTCCGGGTCGCCGGGGAGGGTTTCGTCAATGGGAATCAGGCGGTATTCCGCCAGGGCCTTTTCTCCGCCGCCGGTCCATTCCAGGGTAATGGACCCCAGATTCCGGCAGTAAGGCCCGGCGGAGACGATATAGGTATCGTTCACCACGATAGGCTCCGCCAGGGTGGTGTGGGTGTGGCCGGAGACAATGAGGTCGATGCCCTCCACCGCCTTTGCCAGCTCGTAATCCTCTCCCTTGCCGTTCTCCGTGCCGGAGTGGGAGAGGCAGATGATGAACTCCGCTCCCTGGGCGCGGAGATCCGCCACGCACCGCTTTGCCGCCTGGGCCATGTCCTCCAGAACGAAGCCGGAGGTGGGGGCGCAGTCGTCGGAGTCCACCCCCATGAGGCCGAAAATGCCGTAGGTCACGCCGCCCCTCTGGAGGACGATTCCCTCCGAGAGGCCATAGGCCTCCATGGCGTCCAGGATGAACGCCCGGTCCGGGTTTTCCTGGGCGGGGCGGTAGTTGGCCTGCACCAGAGCGGGGAGGGGATCGCCGCTTTGCGCGGCGGAGAGGAGCATCTGCGCAAACCCCTTGCCGGTGTGGTCGAACTCATGGTTGCCCAATGTCACGGCGTCGTAGCCCATGGCCCCCATGGTCCGCAGCTCCGCCGCGTAATCGGTGTAGAGGACTTGGATCAGGGAGCCGATGGAGAAGTCGCCGCCGTCCACGGTCAGGGCGCCGGGGTATTTTTCCCGTTCCCGGTCCAGGGCGGTTTTCAGCCGGGCGTAGCCGCCGGATTCGCCTCCGTTCTCCGTAGGCTGCGGCAGGAAATGGGAGTGGAGGTCGTGGGTGAATAGAATGGTGGCGGAATGGGTTTGTTCCTCCGCCGCCAGGGCGGGAGCCAGGACCGGGACTGTCAGCAGGACCGCCAGGGCCAGGGCGGACAGCCGGGAGAAAAACCGTTTCATGAGCAGAGCCTCCTTTGCCCCTATATTCTGCCACAAAGGGAAGAAAAAGACAAGGGCACGGCTTCGGCCATGCCCTTGTTTTCTCACGGATNAATTATTGATNATAGATGGGGAACNGCTTGCAGAGATTGTCCACCTCCTGGCGGACCTGGGCGGCCTGGCCGTCGAAATCCCGGGCCACGGCGGCCATCCACTGGGCNATTTTCACCATTTCCGGNTCCTTGAATCCCCGGGAGGTGACTGCGGGAGTGCCCACCCGGATGCCGCTGGTGACAAAGGGCTTNTCCGGGTCGTTGGGAATGGCGTTCTTGTTGACGGTGATCTGCACCTCGTCCAGCCGCCGNTCGAACTCCTTGCCGGTGATGTGGAAGTTCCGCACATCCACCAGACACAGATGGTTGTCCGTGCCGCCGGAGACCAGCCGGAAGCCNGCCTTCACCAGNTCCTCCGCCAGAACCTGGGCGTTCTTCACCACCTGGGCCCCGTAATCCTTGAACTCCGGCTTCAAGGCCTCGCCGAAGCACACGGCCTTGGCGGCGATGATGTGCTCCAGGGGACCGCCCTGGGTGCCGGGGAATACGGCGGAGTTGATTTTTTTNTACAGNTCCTCGTCGTTGCAGAGGATCAGGCCGCCGCGGGGGCCCCGGAGGGTNTTGTGGGTGGTGGAGGTGACAATNTGGGCGTAGGGGATGGGGGAGGGATGGACCCCGGCGGCTACCAGTCCGGCGATNTGGGCCATNTCNACCATCAGATAGGCNCCCACCTCGTCGGCCGCGGCCCGGAATTTGGCGAAGTCNATGGTCCGGGGATAGGCGCTGGCGCCGCAGACAATGACCTTGGGGCGGCAGGCTTTGGCGGTTTCCAGAAGGGCGCCGTAATCAATGGTTTCCGTGTCATCGCTGACGCCGTAGGGGACGATNTTAAAGTATTTGCCGGAGATATTCACGGGACTGCCGTGGGAAAGGTGGCCGCCGTGGGCCAGATTCATCCCCATGATGGTGTCTCCCGGCTGGGCCAGGGCGAAGAAGGCCGCCAGATTGGCGTTAGCGCCGGAGTGGGGCTGCACGTTGGCGAATTGGCANCCNAACAGCTGGCAGGCACGCTTCCGGGCCAGCTCCTCCGTCACGTCCACGGCGTAGCAGCCGCCGTAGTAGCGGTGCCCGGGATAGCCCTCCGCGTACTTGTTGGTCAGGCAGGTGCCCATAGCCAGCATGACNGCCTCGCTGACGATGTTCTCCGAGGCGATCAGCTCAATGTTGCGGCCCTGGCGGGCGAATTCTTCCCGGATAGACGCGCCGACTTCCGGGTCCTGGCGGGAGATGAGATCCATGGTTTCCTGGAGCATGGGGACAGTTCCTCCTTGGTGTTGTATCTGTAGTATGATCCGATTCTCCCATTTTAGGAGAACCGGCGGAATTTGNCAAGGTACATTATTGCCGGATTTTCCCGNAGATTTCCNGGGAAATCAGGAACTTTCCCCAGAGGNNGTNCCCTTGGGNAGNGGGTCCGCCTCNCGGCTGGGCCCGGAGGCCCCGTAGACGATGGAGGCCGTGCCGTATTTTCCCCGGATGCGGTCCATGGCGGCCTCCAGNTTNTCCCGCTTCTCCCGTTTCGGGGCGGCGGGGGCGGAGAACAGGTCNGTNTGCTCGTAGGCCTCCCCCTCCTGGGCCAGATGAATNGCGGTGACGGTCAGCGCCCGGATGGGNCTGGGAGGCCGCCACAGCTCCCCGGCAAGGCCCATGGCGGCTTCCGTCAGGTCCCGGATCAGGTGGGTGGGGGCGGAGAACTGCCGCTGGCGGGANCGGTCGTGAAACTGAGGGTCCCGGAGGGTCAGTTGNAGGCCTCCGGCGTAGAGGCCGGAGCGGCGGAGGCGGGTGGCTACGCTGTCGGACAATATGGCGATGCCCCGGCCCACCTGCTCCCAGGTGGTGAGGTTTTGGGGGAACGTGGTGCCGTTGCCTACGGACTTCACCGCCTCCCGGTGATACCAGGACCGGACCGGCTCCTGGTCCAGGCCGTTGGCGTACTGGTGGAGNTGTATCCCCAGCTTGCCCATGAGCGTTTCCAGNGTCTCCGGCCGNCAGGCCGCCAGCTCTCCGATGGTGTTCACCCCGTACTGGCCCAGGGTCTTCCGGGCGGCGGCNNCNACGAAGAGCAGNTCCCCCACCGGAAGAGGCCACACGATCTNCCGCCAGTTTNNNNGGGAGATCACGGTGGTGGCGTCGGGCTTTTTGTAGTCGCTGCCCAGCTTGGCAAAGACCTTGTTGAAGCTGACGCCCACGGANAGGGTCAGCCCCAGCTCCNNCNNCATCCGNNCCCGNAGGGNGTNNGCCANNTNNNNGGCNNCNCCGCCGAAGAGGTGGAGNGNGTGGGTNACGTCCAGCCAGCTNTCGTCNATGCCGAAGGGTTCCACCAGATCCGTGTACTGGCCGTAGATGGCGTTGACCCGCCGGGAATACTCCCGGTACAGCTGGTGATGGGGCGGGAGGAGCACCAGTCCGGGGCATTTTTTCCGGGCCTGCCAGATGGTTTCCGCCGTCTTGACCCCATATGCCTTGGCGGGCTCGTTTTTCGCCAGAATGATTCCGTGGCGGGAGGTAGGGTCCCCGCAGACCGCCGTGGGGATCTCCCGGAGATCCGGATGGCTCAGAAGCTCCACGGAGGCGTAAAAGCAGTTTAAATCACAGTGCAGAATGACCCGCTCCACGGCGCGCCCCTCCCTTCGGAAAGATGTTTTTCTATAGGATAGCACAGATGTTCGGATTTGAAAAGGGGGAGAAGGGCGGTAGCGGCGAAAAAAAACCGGACGGCNNAGCCGTCCGGTTTTNTGGCTGTTAGATTTTCCCGGCGAAGACCATGACCAGAAGTGCCAAAGTCGCCACAACTGCCAAGGACAGCAGAAGGTAGGCGGCGATAGAGCGGNNNTGNNNCCCNTCCCGGGTNTCCGGNACCAGACGGGCCTTCCGCAGGGCGGTGACCACCGGCTTATAGAGNACCAGGGNCAGNANCNNGTTCAGCNCGCCCTTGATCAGNTTGAAGGGNAGGAACACNGTNGNCAGCATGNCGGCNANCTNNGCCCGNNNNAAGTTGNNCATGTANANGGGNGTGATCAGATAGTTCCACAGCAGCATCNNNNCNANCA
>JAAVHG010000117.1:0-2026 GCA_014799855.1 Oscillibacter sp. | reverse complement strand
GCCACNCCNGCNGTCANGCCGATNACCGCGCCCTTCTTGGTGCGCATTTTCTGNTANANNAAGGCGGCGGGGCAGGCGAAGGNNCAGGCGGCCAGGCATGTTCATNANNCAGCCGATNNNGCCCGTGTCGCTGACGGTGAACATCTCNATGACGGCCACCACNATGGAGATGGCNGCNGCGGCCAGAGGCCCGAAGAGGAANCCGCCGATAGCCACCACGGTGCCCTTGACCTCCAGCTGGAGGAAGCCGTACAGCTGGGGCAGCAGCTTGCTCAGGTACATGACCACGTAGGTCATNGCCGTCAGCATAGCGAGGGAGGTGACGGTGCGGACATTCACCCGGGAACGGGCGGCGGGGACGGCGTTGGCGTTGGGATTGGACATAAGAAAACACACTCCTTTTTTTGTTTGAAAACACCTGGACGCTTTGACTTCTCTCCAGGTGAACAAACAACAAAGGAGCGCGCGCAAACGGCGCACGGCCTTGCCGTACTCATCTTCTTCCATCCCGACTATACGGTTGGTCCCGGAGTTNCACCGGGTCAGCGGAGGCCTTTNCAGCNTAGGAAAAAACCTCCGGTCGCGGACTGTACCGCCAGTGGGGAATCGCACCCCGCCCTGAAGACAAAGGATTCAGTTGTTTTCTGTCAGCCATCATAGCACAGCTCTCCGGGAAATGCAACCCCTAATTTGCGTCTTTACAAATGAAAACAGATGTTCTATACTATAACCAGATAATGGAAAGGAGGGGGGAGTATGCCGGATAGAGGGATTTCCTGCTGCTTCACCGGCCACAGGCCCAACAAGCTGCCCTGGGGCTANCAGGAGCTGGACCCCCGCTGTTTGCGCCTGAAACGGCGGATGATGGACGCGGTGGAGATCGCNTTNCACCANGGNTTCCGCCATTTNCTCTGCGGNATGGCCCAGGGGTGCGACCTCTACTTCTGCCAGTGCGCCCTGGATCTGCGGGACCGGCATCCGGGAGAGGTAACGGTGGAGGCGGTGATTCCCTGTCCCACCCAGGCGGCCGCCTGGGCGGCGGAGGAGNGGGAGAAGTACGCCCGCCTGGTCCGGGCCTGCGATATGGAGACGCTGGTTTCCGACCGNTACACCTCNTATTGTATGCAGAGGCGGGACCGGTACATGGTGGACCACGCCGCGCTGATGATCGCCGCNTTTGACGGCACCTCCGGCGGCACCCTGTACACCATGGAGTACGCCATGAGGCGGGGGCTGTCCATTGTGGATCTGCCNATTTTAGTATCCGGGCCGGAGGAACTGCCATGAACACGATTCTCTTTGTNGGCCAGCACTCCCGCACCTATGACGTCCGCTGGCACATCCATGACCACTGGGAGCTGGTCTACTGCACCGGCGGCCAGGGGGAGTTCAAATTTGAAAACGGCGACCGCCTCCCCTACCGGGAGGGGGAGGCCGCGGCCATNCCCCCCGGAGAGCGCCACGCCAATTTCAGCCGGGACGGNTTCACCAANATCCACCTCACCATGGAGGAGCCGGCNTTCCCCTTCCGGGGGGCCTTTCTGGTGGAGGACGACGCCGGGGGCCATCTGGGCGTGGCNTTCTCCCAGGCCCGGTACTACTTCCTGTCGGATCTCAANAACCGGGANCTGGTCATGGCGGCNCTNGGGGACNTGATCGCCAGCTATATGGTGGTCTACCGCAGCAANCAGGAGNTGTTNTCCGAGCCGGTGGACCGCATCCGCCAGGACATCCTCCGGCACTACGCCCAGGCGGACTACGCCCTGGACGAGGCCCTCCGGGGTATGCCCTTCCACTACGATTACCTCCGCAAGCGGTTCAAGGCGGAGATGGGGGTCACGCCCCTGGAGTACATGACCAATCTGCGGATGAAAAAGGCNGANACNATGCTGACGGCCATGGGNACCGGAGGGTACTCCGTGGGGGAGATCGCCCAGCAGTGCGGCTACGACGACGCGCTGTATTTCTCCCGCGTCTTTAAAAAGCGCTTTGGCCAATCCCCCACAGCCTTTGCCAAGGAGCGGGG
>JAAVHG010000116.1 GCA_014799855.1 Oscillibacter sp. | reverse complement strand
CCGTTTTTCTGGGCCAGGGGTGCGTCATGATGAAACCCCCAGAAGTTACCACCTGAAGAATACGGGATCAGTACAGAGAAATGAAACACTTTACTGCCCAGTGATTTTCAGCCGCCGCAAAGAAAACAGAGAGAACAGAAGTCGGAACGGTGACTGCAAAAATCCTCCCGTGCCAAAGGCATAGGAGGACATCAATCCATAAAGAGCTATATGTTGCTATAGCTAGGGGATAGTTTTGAATAGGTTCAAAAAAAGTGTTCGTTGTGTATCAGTCAATGAAGCCCAGCAGTCAAGCAGTTCTCTCTGCTCTAATGTGAGGGATACCATATCATCTTCTGCGGCAAAGAATTGAGACAGGGTAATGTCAAATCCGTAACAGACTTTCTCCAATGTTTGTATTGTGGGAAGCTGATTTTTTCGATACCAAGTCGAAATCGTTGATTGTGACAGACCAGAACGCTGTGCAAGTTCATATTCTGACCAATTCCGCTTCAACCGCAATCTTGTGATCTCAGCTAAAATATCTTTCAAATCATCGCCCTCTACTTCGTTATATCATTTATTATACTTTGCTAAGGCCTTGCATTGGAGTTGGTTATGAAGTATAATAAAAACGGCTTGACGTAGTAACAGGGAAAAATCCATTACCCCTCTTGCAGATATGACTGTTTCAGCCGGTCTACAATATCCAATATGGTTTGTTGCTGACTTTTATTTAGACCATCTAAATAAAAACAAATGCGATCATCAAGGCCCATCATATAGTCCAAAGACGTATTATACAAAATTGCTAACCTCGTAAACTGTTCAAGACTGGGAGTGATGGTATTGCTCTCATACCCGCTAATTGTGGATGGGACTACGTTCAGCCGTGCAGCCACATCTGTTTGTGATAGTTTCTTAGCTTCTCGAAGTTTTTTCAGTCTTAATCCAAAATCATAGATCTCCATCCACTCGCCCCCTTTCCTGTGGGGATAATTTTATATCACGGAATATCATTTTAAATAAATAAAAAATAGCTAACTATTCATTGTTAATGATGATCAAGGTGTATCGGACAACACTCATCAACATAGAGCATGCCCAACTTAAAACTATCAATGCTTATCACTTTATAGTAGCAAAATACAAGGAGATAAGGGAACGAGAGATGATTATGCAGAATAGCCCAACTCTTTTTGCTTGGCAACAAGGTCGCGGATGGCCTCATCCTCAATCGTGGTCAGTTCCTCCCGCGTGATCTTTCCGTCAGCGAAGTCGGTCCGGGCCTGTTTCAAGTTCTGGGGACGCAGAAAACTTCCCACATAGTCATAGCGGAAGGGCGTTTGCAAATTACTCATTGTGTGTACCCCCTTTCTTATGATAAAGATTTCCGTACCGCTTTTGCGGCTGTGACAAGGTTTTTCAAGCTGGCTACAGTCTCCGTTTCCCCTCTGGTTTTCAGTCCGCAGTCCGGATTTACCCACAGGCTTTCTTCCGGAATCTTTTCCAGCATCAGCCGCAGGGCTGTCTCGATTTCCTCTACGCCGGGCACACGGGGCGAATGGATATCATAGACACCGGGCCCAACCTCCGTTTCAAAGTGGTTCGCCTGGAGGGAATCCAAAATCGCCAGCTTGGAGCGGGACGCCTCAAAGGTGATGACATCTGCGTCCATAGCGTCAATTTCAGGGATAATGTCCTCGAACTCGCTGTAGCACATATGTGTGTGGATTTGGGTTTCCGGCTTCACCCGTGCGTGGCACAGGCGGAACGCTTTGATAGCAAAGTCCAGATAGTCGCTGTGCCAATCGGCCCGGCGCAAGGGCAGCTTTTCCCGCAGAGCCGCTTCATCAATCTGGATGATACGCACCCCGGCGGCTTCCAGTTCCAGCACCTCGTCCCGGATGGCAAGGCCGATCTGATACATCATTTCCTGAGTGGAAATGTCCTCACGAGGGAAGGACCAGTTCAAAATTGTCACCGGCCCGGTGAGCATCCCCTTCACGTCCTTGTCCGTCAGGGAGTTTGCGTATTGGATGTAGTCAGTAGTAATGGATTTCTTCCGCTTGACATCGCCGAACACGATGGGAGGCTTCACTCCCCTGGTGCCATAAGACTGCACCCAGGCGTTGGCGGTAAAAACATAGCCGCTGAGGTTTTCGCCAAAAAATTCCACCATGTCATTGCGCTCGAACTCGCCGTGAACCAGCACATCCAGGCCGATTTCCTCCTGTAATTCGATGCAGGTTTTGATGAACGCTTTGGCATTGCTGCGGTATTCCGCCTCGCTGATTTCGCCTCTGCGGAATTTGGCCCGGTTCTGCTTGACCTCCTTCGTCTGGGGGAAGGAGCCGATGGTCGTAGTGGGCAGCAGAGGCAGTCCCAGCACTTTACGCTGAAGGGCTTGACGCTCCTTGCGTGGCATCTGCCGGGTGAAGTCCGCATCGGTCAGGGCGCTTACCTGGACACGCACCTCGGGGTCCTCCCGGAGCCCGCCGCTTTGGAACAATGTCCGGTTGGCCTGGTAGGCCGGATCTGTGGTGTAATCCGGCAGCTCCGCCAGACGGCACAGCTCCCGCATTTCCTCCAGCTTTTCACAGGCGAAAGAGAAGTGCCGGGTGACCTCTGCCGGAAGCTGAGGTTCGTTTTTCACCGTGTAGGGTACATGGAGTAAGGAACAGGAGGTACTCAGCACCACTTTGGGACAGACAGTTTTCAACTCCCTCAGATGCTTTAACACCTGGGCATAGTCACACCGCCAGATATTTTTTCCGTTGGCCAGCCCCGCGAACAGCACCTTGTCCTCTGGGAAGCCGGACACCAGTTCCGCCGTCCGTCTGCCCTCCACAAAGTCCAGCCCGATGCCGTCAAACGGCAGAGCATAGAGCTGCTCATAGCAGTCCCGCACATCGCCAAAGTACGTTTGGAGCAGCACCTTGACATCGCTCTTGGCGGTCAGCAGACTTTCGTACAGACTGTGGAAGAGTGCAATATCCTCCCCGGTCAGGTCCATAACAAGGTATGGCTCGTCGATTTGCAGCCACTCCACGCNGCTTTCCGCGCATTTTTCCAAAACCGATGTGTAAGCCAATAACAAAGCGGGAATAAAATCAGCCGCTACTTTTTGACCGGTACAACGTGCCAGTTTTAGGAAGGTAAAAGGCCCAATGACCACNGGCTTTGTCTTAATTCCTAAACCTTTCGCCTGCCGGTAACCCTCCAGAAAGGCATCCGAACGCAGACGAAGTTCTGTGTCATCGTCCAGCTCNGGCACGATGTAGTGGTAGTTGGTGTTAAACCACTTTTTCATCGCCAACGCTTTGACATCTCCCTGTGGGCCCTGGTAGCCCCGAGCCATGGCGAAATAGGTCCCAATGTCATCTAGGCCCAGCTCCCGGAACCGCCGGGGAATAGCACCCAACATCAACGCCGTATCCAGCATCCCGTCGTATAAGGAAAAGTCATTTGACGGAATGAAAGCCACTCCCGCGTCCCGCTGGGTCTCCCATTGAGCGGCCCGCAGTCGGGATACGGTGTACAACAGCTCTGTGCTGCCGGTTTCGCCGCGGAAGTATTTTTCTGTTTCAAATTTCAATTCCCTATGCGCTCCGATGCGAGGAAAGCCCACAATAGAAAATTTCATAGATCACACTCCAATCCGGTAGAATTGGTTTTAGTTTATTCCTACTGGACCGATATGTAAAATACAAAAAAGCAGGGGTTTGCCATAGGTTTATCCTATAGCAAACTGATTATTTAACCGGATGGCAGCCGCCGCTTTAATGCCTCAATATAAAGTCGGCCAAACCGTCCGGGGACGATCTTGTTATGGGTGATGTATCCGATTTCCATGTAATCTTCCACCGACAGCGGCACCGCCACAATGTTTGGCCCGTTCAGCGCCTCGCTGATGACCCCGCTGCAAATCGTATAGCCGTCCAGGCCGATCAGCAAGTTGAACAGAGTTGCCCGGTCGCAGACTTGAATCTCTTTCCTGCACTCCAGGGTACTTAGAATTTCCTCCGAAAAGTAGAAGGAATTGTGTTCCCCCTGTTCGTAAGACAGCCGGGGGTATGGCTCCAGATCATCCAGTGTCACCGTCGGCCTCCCTGCCAACGGATTGGAGGCGCAGACAAAGACATGAGGTTTGGCAATGAACAGGGAGTGAAACCGCAAATCGTTGGCCCGGATGGTTTTACGCAGGATGGTTTCATTGAACGGGTTGAGATAAAGCACCCCAATTTCGCTTCTCAGTTTTGCCACATCCTCGATGATCTCATAGGTTTGAGTTTCTCGGATACGAAAATCGTATTCATCGCCGCCGTACTCCCGCAACAGATCAACAAACGCCTCCACCGCAAAGGAATAGTGCTGTGTGGAAATACAGAACTGCTTTTTTCCCGGAGCTTTTCCGGCGTATTTTTCTTCAATCAAATTGGCCTGCTCGATCACTTGGCGGGCATAACCCAGAAATTCCTCCCCTTCACTGGAAAGCACAACTCCTTTGTTGGTGCGATTGAATATAGTGATGCCAAGCTCTGTTTCCAGATCCCTGATGGCCGCTGTTAGGCTGGGCTGGGCAATGTACAGCTCCCTGGCGGCTTCGCTGATGGTCCCTTTTGCGGCCACCATAATGATGTATTTCAGTTGCTGTAATGTCATGAGATATCCTCCTATGGGGCGTGGTTGAGATAAAGGATGCGTTGCAGTTATATCTAATGATTTGATTTTATTATAGCACAGATATGTTAAGATGTCATTCTATGATTAGAACGCTATATAACCGAAGATGAGAAAACAGTCTCAAATATTATATCCCTCCTTGACAATAGCCAGTGGTTTCCGCAACCAATGAAAAATAGCATTACTCCCGCGTCTGAGGTTATGCTATTTTTGTCTTCAAAGCAATTTGACATTATATTAGGGGATAGGGCATTGCAAATTGACTACTTTGATGAATTTCAAGAAATTTTAATGTCTTATAGTAAAAAAAGCCATTATTTGGCCGGTTTGACAATTTTCAAACCCGTTTTACTATATCTCTCTTAAATTTGCTTACTAAACGATTGACAGGCAAGACAATCTGATGTATACTCCANATAGAACANATGTTCTATNNGGAGTAGTAATATTTTTTACTCTGAAAAGCGNGGATATAAAATGAATGTTCTNAACAANTATGNNCAGCACCCATTGGTTTTTTNGCATGGNGTATTGGGATTCCAAGGATACCCAGNAACGGATTTGTTTTGCGTCCCCGCAAATGGCAACAACAATTTTCTATCATACGGTATCGTAGAACATTCATTGTTGATCGTTAACCGAAAAGAGCCTTTCGCAGAAACAGCGTTAAATGTATTCCAAATAGGCCAGCGAGTCATGGAAAGGCACAGCTAAAGTTGTCGCCGGTTTGGCTTGCAGATGCTTCTTATGTGGGACGCGTCATTTTATCCGCCAATCTTTATAGTTGAAAAATAAAGAGGGGTTCCTGTGCCATATTTATCTGTAGAAGAGATAGATACCATTGCCAGGCGTATTATTACCGCATATAGAAAACTTCCTATTTTACCGGAGCAGCCGCCTAGTAGGGTCTATCGTGATTTTCCTGAGCATCTTGCTGGTTAGCACGAACCTGACTCTAATGCTGGTGGGGACGGTGGGCCTGGGACTGTCTCTTTCCGGCATGTACGGCACCACGGTGGCCAACGCGGGGAGCGTCTTTGGAGAATACCCCTTAGCGATGGGAATCTTCGTCACGGTTACTGCCTTGGGTTCCGTGATTACGCCGTCCATCATTGGAGGCGTTGCCGCATACACAGGAATTCGGGCAGGTATGACCGTGCTGCTGGTTCCGGCAGTCATCGCATTGGTACTGGCGGTCTGGAACTGCCGGATGTACGCAAAACGCTAAAGCTATTTCATGCGGCTTTTTAAGAAGCCGTAGGAATACTGGTCATACTTTTTCCTTCTGTATTCAGTGTTGCTTTTACTAGGCAGCATAGTACCAAAACAGAGGCCGCAAGTCGAACAATTTCCGAGAATAAAAAAGTTCTTTCTCTTTGTAGACAGTGGTGCAATATATACTCCTATCTACAATCATCCTGAAAATGGAGAAATATCGACGACATAAGTCGATATTGCCTGTAGAACTTCAACTTTTAAGACCATCTCTCTTGCTTCTGTCCACCATTTATGCTAAGATAAAAACAGTTTAAATCAGGAGTAGTATGATGCTGTTTTCGCCATATATCATTCAAAAATTAGACGGATCGTCCGTGCCTGTAAACATTATTCCTACGACTTCAGATGATATTGCCGCTACGCATGGCAATCCACACTGGCAGACGGACTGGGATTCTGCATATTTGTCAAATCCAAAGGTGGAGAAGTATGCGATGAAAACACTGGACGGAGAGTTGATTGCGCTGGGCGCATACCAGATTGCTGGGCGGAAAGCATATGTGTATATTCTGTATGCAGAGAGTGCGCCTCACAGCAATCCAACAATCGATTCGAAGCAGAAACGGAAATATTATGGGATCGGAGCTGCGCTGATTGCGTTCGGCATCAAGTTTTCCATTGACAACGGCTGCCGTGGAGATGTCGTTTTTGAAGCCAAGACAGACGAATTAGCAAAACACTATGCGGAGGATTTCCATGCCCGGCAAATCCCTAGTGCATCCTTCGGAGGTCCCAAAAGGTTTATGTTGGCGGATGAGGATGCTTGGTACCTGTTTTCAAAATATCTTAAAGAGGAGACATAAGATGGAAAAAAATGCAGAGAACCTATATACGATTGATGAGTTGGCGGAACAAGCCGACGGATACTTTGCAATGCCTTCCGAGGAAAATATCGCGTATACGGATTTGCTCTTTGATGTATGCGCCCAATTTGGTATTCGATATTACTCCGCTACCGCAAAAGAGCGCTATTTTGTTGAGGAGGTAACCCGTGTTACCTGGGCCAAAGAGCAAGAAGCGAAAACAGGGGTAAAACAGAATATTCCACCTGCTTTCTCCGCATGACCCACAACCTGACCCACGATAGAAAAATTTGGAGCGGAAACAGTGGAACAGATAGGTCTTAAGCGTAACAAAATCCGGACACGAACGGCCCGGATGGAGTGGAAAGCACGCTTTTGCTCTCCCTATCGAATATTCACACGCATGAGGCCACTGGTTCGAGTCCAGTAGTCTCCACCAACGGCCGCCGGAATCTTGTGATTCCGGTGGTTTTCTTTATCTTTTTGCAACTTTTTTGCGTTCTTTATTTTTTGCTTTCCAATTAGACTCACAACTTGACCCACACGGGGAAACGAGCGGAAAGGGCGAAAGAGTATCGGACAGGATCTTCCTGCCCGATACTGCTATTTTCGGATTTCTCGTTTTTACATCTCCCCGCTGATAACTGCTCCAATTGTATCTGCCGCATCCTGTTTCATTTGTGCGGTCGCGTGGGTGTAAGTATTCAGCGTGAAACCTGCCGAGTAGTGACCCAAAGCTCCCGAGAGGGTCTTAACGTCCACTCCGCTCTTCAAGGACAGAGTTGCGAACAGAT
>JAAVHG010000115.1 GCA_014799855.1 Oscillibacter sp. | reverse complement strand
GGAGGGGGAGGGTCAACAGGGAGGCGGTCCGCATAGAATAGGGCGTATCCGGAAACCGCCGGATGCCATTTTTAGGAAATGAGGGAAACTGCTTTGCGCATTAACGAGACCTATGAGCGTACGCCCATTCAGCCCTACCAGCCGGAGGACCAGTCTGGCGGGTGCAATAAGGTTGGTACACAGTCTGTTGATATTGCCGCCAGCCTGTCTTTGAGCCCCACCGCCGCCATGGGAACCCCCACGGTGTCCTGCCAGGGGAATCCCAGCGTCACCTGCGTCACGGACCCGGACGGCACTTGCTGCACGCTGACCTTTATCCAGCAGGTGTGCGTGTCCGTGCCCATCCGCTACGGCGTCACCATGAGCACCGGCGAGCCCAGCATCTCCTGCGCCGACGATGAGTGCGGCTGCAACTGCGGCTGCGGCTGCTGAACAAAAGCTAAAAAGGGCGGGATGTATCCCGCCCTTTTCTATTGTGAGTGGATATTCTAAGCGGTCAATGTGTAAACGGTAAATTCCTGCCCGCCAAGCGGCGGCGGCGCAAAGGGAGGGAAGAGGTACAAAGACCGCCAACCCCCGCCCGCAAGGGCAGGCAAAAGCCCCGCCCAGCGCGGCCGGGCAGTCCCCTGTAATTTCTAGTGTTTTTCACGATTGAAAAACTGCCATTTTTGGGCTATACTGTTCAGGAAGAAATGAACGGAAAGGACGGATGGTATGATGAAGACCTATCCACAGATGACTAGAGAGGAGCGGGCGGAGGAGTACCGGAAGCTCCAGGAATCCTTCGCGGCGCTGAAAGCCAGGGGCCTGTCCCTGAACATGGCCCGGGGCAACCCCGGCAAGGCGCAGCTGGATATGGTGTCCGATATGATTTTCAAGCTGATGGAGCACCCGGAGGATTTTTACTCCGGCAGCATTGACGTGCGGAACTACGGCGAGATGAGCGGCCTTCCCGCCGCCAAGCAATTGTTCGCGGAGATTCTGGGCTGCCGTCCGGAGCAGGTGTTTGTGGGCGGAAACTCCAGCCTGCAATTGATGTATGACACCATTTCCAAGGCCTACGTCCACGGCCAGCTCCACAGCCCCCGGCCCTGGTGCAAGGAGCCGGTGGTGAAGTGGCTCTGCCCCTCTCCCGGCTATGACCGGCATTTTAAAATTACGGAGAGCTTCGGCTTTGAGCTGATCACCATCCCCATGACGCCGGAGGGCCCGGATATGGACGCCGTGGAGGAGGCGGTGAAGGACCCCGCCGTCAAGGGCATCTGGTGCGTGCCGAAATACTCCAACCCCGACGGCATTATCTACTCCGACAAGACCATCCGCCGCATGGCGGCCCTGAAGCCCGCCGCTCCGGACTTTATCGTCATGTGGGACAACGCCTACTGCGTCCACGAGTTCGAGGGGGACTATGTGCCCTTCCCGGACATCCTGGCCCTCTGCGAGGAGGCCGGGAATCCGGATATGGTCATTGAGTTCGCCTCCACCTCCAAGATCACCTTCCCCGGCGCGGGGGTGGCCTGCTTCGCCTGCTCCCAGGCCAATATGGCCCACTTTGAAACCTTTATCAGCGTCCAGATCATCAGCTATGACAAGGTGAACCAGCAGCGGCATGTGCTGTACCTCAAGGACAAGGCCCATGTGCTGGAGCTGATGAAGAAGCANGCCGCCATTATGGGGCCGAAATTCCGCTGCGTGATGGACGCTTTGGACCGGGAGATCGCCCCGCTGGATATCGCCTCCTGGCAGNNGCCCAAGGGNGGCTACTTCGTCTCCCTNAACGCCATGCCNGGCACCGCCAANCGGACNCTGGCCCTGTGCANGGAGGCNGGNGTCACCATGACCNGCGCCGGNGCCACCTTCCCCTANGGNAAGGACCCCCAGGACAGCAANATCCGCATCGCCCCCTCNCTGCCGCCGGTGGAGGAGCTGGAGGCGGCCATTGCGGTCTTCTGCGTCTGCCTGCGGATGGCGGCCTTGGAGGCGCTGGGCCTATGAGATACCAAGGCGCCGTATACCGCCCGCCCTCCGAGGCCTACAGCCTGATTGTCCAGGTCACCTACGGGTGCAGCCACAACACCTGCGCCTTTTGCAGCATGTACAAGGAGAAGCGGTTTTCCCTCCGGCCCATGGAAGAGATTTTGGAGGATTTTCATCTGGCCCGCCAGGTGTACCGCCGGGTGGATAAGGTGTTTTTGGCGGACGGGGACGCCNTGGTCCGCAAGGCCGGGGAGCTGGANCGGATTCTGGACACGGTGCGGGAGGTGTTTCCCGAGTGCCGCCAGGTGACCTGCTACGCCTCGCCCTCCTCCATNCGGATTCACACGGAGGAGGAGCTGCGGACCCTGCGGGAGAAGGGGCTGGTTATGGTGTATATGGGCCTGGAATCCGGCAGCGGCCAGGTGCTGGCCCTGATGAACAAGGGCCACACGGCGGCGGAGATTGTGGAGATGGGGCAGAAGGTCCGCCGGTGCGGCATCGCCCTGTCGGTNACCGCCATCACNGGACTGGGAGGCCCGGACCTTTTGGAGAGNCACGCGGTGGAGACCGCCGCCGCCTTTAACGCCATGAACCCGGAGTATATCGGGATGCTGACGCTGATGGTGGAGCCGGGAACGCCCCTGTACGACTGGGTGCGGGACGGGGAGTTCCGCCTTCTGACCCAGCCCCAGGTTTTGGAGGAAACCCGGCTGATGGTGGAGCGGCTGGACAGCCCCGGCAGCGTGTTCCGCATGAACCACGCCAGCAACTACCTGACCCTGCGGGGGACCCTGAACCAGGACCGGGAGGCCATGCTGGAGACTATCCGCCAGGCGGAGGGGGATTTGAGCCGCCTCCGCCCGGAATCCTGGCGGGGTTTATAATGATCATCAAAACAGGGGGATAAAACGAAATGGTGACAATGGCCCAGAGAATTGAGCAGCTGCGGACGGAGAAGGGCCTCAGCCGGCCGGCCCTGTCCGCGGCCCTCGGCCTTCCCCGGACGGCGGCGGAGAAATTTGAGACCGGCCGCCAGACGCCCACCCAGGACCAGCAGGAGAAGCTGGCGGCCTTTTTCGGCGTGACCGTCCAGTATCTGCGGGGAGAGTTCAACGACAAGACGGAGACGGAGAACTGGATGAACGGCTCTCTTCTGGCGGAGGACCCCATTCCCGTCCCCGCCCCGGCCTTGAAGCAGGGCCGGAAGGCCGCTCCGGCGGATTACGACGGCAGCTCCGTCTTTGACGCGCTTCTGCGCAGCGAGAAATTCCAGGAGACTCTTCGCGCCGCGGTGCTGGACGCCTTGCAGACTCCCGAGGGCCAGAGGATTCTGGCCCGGGCCGTGGGCAGAAAGCTGGAAGGCCGGTAAGAGGGCGGCCGGAAGACGTGAAAATCGTAAAAATATTGTAAAGAGTGGGAATTGAGGGGAACGCAAAGGGCGTTCCCCTTGATTTTTATGGACAAGCTGTGGTATACTGTATAACCGTATGAGTATGTAAGGCTTAGCGGCGAGGTGATTCCATGCGGATAGACGTTTTAGGGGTGGGGTTTGACAACCTCACCTTGGAGGAGGCCGTGGAGGCCGGGGCCGGACTGATGGAGGGCCCGGAGGCAAAGTACGTAGTTACCCCCAACCCGGAGATCGTGGAGGTCTGCCGGGAGAACGGGGAGGCCCGCCGGGCGGTGAACGGCGCGGCGCTGGTGCTGCCGGACGGCGTGGGGGTCATCAAGGGCGCGGCCATGCTGGGCACGCCCTTGAAGGAGAGGACCCCCGGCGTGGAATTCGCCGCGGGGCTTATGGCCAAAATGGCGGAAAAGGGAAAATCCCTGTACCTTCTGGGGGCCAAGCCCGGCGTGGCGGAGCAGGCGGCGGAGAGGCTGGGGGAAAGGTATCCCGGCCTCCGGATTGCCGGCGTCCACGACGGCTATTTCCAGGAGGACGGCCCCATCGTGGAGGCTATCCGCCAGAGCGGCGCCGACGTGGTGTTTGTGTGTCTGGGCGCGCCCANGCAGGAGCTCTGGATGGCCGCCCACGGNGCGGAGACNGGAGCGAAGCTCCTCTGCGGCCTGGGAGGGAGCTTGGACGTNTTCGCCGGAACGGTGAAGCGGGCCCCCAAATTTTTCTGCGACCACGGCCTGGAGTGGTTTTACCGGCTGTGNAAGGAGCCCCGNCGGCTGGGCCGCATGATGAAGCTGCCGCTGTTTTTAGTTCATGTGAAGCAGGAGAAGAGAAAGANATGAGGGGAAAGCTCATTGTATTGGAGGGCATCGACGGCTCCGGTAAGGCNACCCAGGCCCGTCTGCTGCGGGAGAGNTTAGAGCGGGCGGGGAGNGAGTGCCGGCAGATTGAATTTCCCCGGTACGGCAAGCCCTCCGCCGCCATGGTTCAGGAGTACCTGGACGGAAACCTGGGTAAAAAGCCGGGGGATGTGAACGCCTACGCCGCGTCCCTCTTTTACGCCATGGACCGTTACGCCTCCTATAAGCAGGACTGGGGCGGGTTCTACGAGGCGGGAGGGCTGGTGGTCGCGGACCGCTACGCCACCTCCAACGCCGTCCATCAGGCCTCCAAGCTCCCTGCCGGGGAGCGGAAGGCGTATTTGGANTGGCTGTTTGACACNGAATACCGGCTTTTGGCGCTGCCGGAGCCGGATTTGGTGCTGTATCTGGACATGCCCGCCGCCGTGACGGAGGGGATGATGCGCCGCCGGGANGCCGCCGCCCACACCCAGGGGGATATCCACGAGCGGGANGGAGACTATCAGGCCCGGTGCAGCCGGAACGCCCGGGAGATTGCCGGGGACCTGGGCTGGCGGGTGNTTNCGTGCGCCAGCGGCGGCGCGCCCAGGGAGATAGNGGACATNCANANNGAGATNTGGNCGCTTGTCCAGGAAATTTTGTAAGATANTNATAAGGTATTGAGGCTGNAAGAGATGGACTTCTGTCCCTTTTGAAAGCAGTATAGGGCGGGCAGAGACTTTTGCGTCTGCCAGGGTAGGACGTGATAAAAAAGAGCGGGGCGTAAAAACGCCCCACTCCCTTTGGCTTAGCGCTCAGCAGCAGCTGTCGTTGTTGCAGCCGCAGTTGCACCCGCACCCGCAGTTGTTTCCGCAGTTGCAGCNNCANCCNCAGCCGCAGTTGTTGCCGCAGCTGCACCCGCAGCCGCAGCTGCTGCCGTTTCCGTTGCCGCAGCCGCAGCAGCANACCAGCAGGATGATAATCAGGATGATCCACAGGCAGGAGTCGCCGTTACCGTTGTTAAAACACATTATCAAACACCTCACTTCAAGACTTCGAGATATTCTATGCGCCGGTGTTTCCGGAGGAGCCTGGCCGCAGAAAATAAGAATAAATATTTCCCCCGCGGCAGAAGGCTGTCCCATGGGGAAAAGGTATGGAGGTTTTCATGGCAGAATTTCAAAACGGCGATACCGCCAGCTGGGACGCCCAGCAGGTGCGGGAGAGCCGGGAGGGGACTCCCACCCGCCGCCCCACCACCGCGAAAAAGCGCCGCCGCCGGAGACGGCGGAACCCGGTGCTGATGCTGCTTATCTATGTGCTCTTCGTGGCGGCGGCCTCCGCTACCCTGGCCGGGGTAGGCTGGCTGCTGGCCTCGGACATGTGCGCCTTCAACCGGGAGGAGATCGTGGACACCGCTATCTCCATCGCGGAGGAGGACGACTTGAACGACATAGCGGAGAAGCTGAACGACGCGGGCCTGATCAAGTATAAGTGGTTTTTCAAGCTTTTCACCAAGGTCACGAAATCCGAGCAGAAAATCACCCCCGGCACCCATGAGCTGAACTCCGATATGGACTATCACGCCCTGATCTCCGGTATGCGGGGGAGCACCAGCGCCGCGTCCAGCACCGATACGGTGACGGTCACCATTCCGGAGGGCTACACCGTCCGGCAGATCATCCGCCTCCTGGCGGAGAAGGGAGTCAATACGGAGGAGAAGCTGATGGAGGCCGCCCAGAAGGCGGATTTCGAGTACGAATTTATTGACAATGAGTCCGAGAACATCAGCCGCCTGGAGGGCTACCTCTTCCCGGACACCTACGAATTCTACGTGGGCCACAATCCCCAGGGAGCCCTGGAAAAACTCATCAGCAACTTTGACCGGAAGATCAACGGGGACGTGCTGGAACAGGTGCAGGACTCCGACTTCGATCTGGCGGAGATCATCACCATCGCCTCCTTGATTGAGAAGGAAACCGACGGCGGAGACCAGGCTTATATCGCCTCTGTCATCTACAACCGCCTGTCGGACAGCGGTTCCCACGGCACCTACCGGATGCTGCAGATTGACGCCTCCGTCCTCTACGGCCTGCCGGACCACACGGGGGCCCTCACCAGCGCGGATTTAGAGACGGAGACCCCCTATAACCTTTACAAGCATCCGGGACTGCCTCCCACGCCTATCGCCAATCCCGGCATCGCCGCCATCAACGCGGCGCTGTATCCCGCCACCAGCGATTACTATTACTACGCTTTGGGCACCGACAAGCTCCACCACTATTTCAGCGATTACAACAGCTTCCTGAACTTTGTCAACAGCAGTCAGTATGGCGGATAAGAGAAAGAGGCCGGAGCTTCTGGCTCCGGCGGGGGATATGGACCGCCTCCGCATGGCGGTGCTGTACGGGGCCGACGCGGTGTATCTGGCGGGAGAGCAGTTCGGCATGCGGGCCTTCGCCGGGAACTTTTCCCCGGAGGGGCTCCGCCGGGCGGTGGAGTTCGCCCACAGCCATGGCGTCCGGGTCCACTGCACCGTGAACACCATGCCCCGGAACCGGGAGATCGCCGCCCTGCCGGCCCATCTGGAGCTATTGGAGGAGGTTGGAGCGGACGCGGTGATTCTGGCGGATCTGGGAGCCTTCCGCATGGCGGAGAAATACGCCCCTCATGTGGCCCGCCACGTGTCCACCCAGGCGGGGGTCTTCAACCATGAGGCCGCCAGGGCCTGGGGAGAGCTGGGGGCGGATCGGGTGATTCTGGCCCGGGAGCTGTCCCTGGAGGAGATCCGGGAGATCCGGGCCAAGGCGCCGCCGGGTTTGGAGCTGGAGGCCTTTGTCCATGGGGCCATGTGCGTCAGCTACTCCGGCCGGTGCCTGCTCAGCAACTATATGACCGGCCGGGACGCCAGCCGGGGGGCCTGCGCCCAGCCCTGCCGCTATAAATACGCCCTGATGGAGGAGAAGCGGCCGGGAGAGTATTTTCCCATTGAGGAGGACGGCCAGGGGGCCTATATTATGAACTCCCGGGATATGTGCATGATTGACCACCTGGATGATCTTCTGGACGCGGGACTGGACAGCCTGAAAATCGAGGGCCGTGCCAAGTCCGCCTATTACGCCGCCGTCATCACCGCCGCCTACCGCCACTGTCTGGAGGACGCGGCGGCGGGCCGTCCCCCGGACCCCNTCTGGCGGGAGGAGGTGGAGCGGGTCAGCCACCGTCCCTACTCCACCGGCTTCTACTACGGNGAGCCGGGCCAGTATTACGACGANGCCCGGTANGTCCGGGACTGGCAGGTGGTGGCCGTGGTGGTCCAATGCGGAGAGGACGGGAACGCCCTCCTCTCTCTGCGGAACAAATTCCGGCGGGGNGACCCCTTGGAGCTGGTGGGGCCGGATCTGCGGCCCNTCTNCCTGGCCGCCGGGGACATGACCGACGGGGAGGGGAATCCTATAGAGGAGCCCAGNACCCCCCAGATGGNATTTCACATGAAGCTGCCCCGGCCTGTTCCGCCGTATACTCTGGTGCGGCGGGGCCGGGAGAAGCAGGACTAGATTATATAAGGAGAAACAACCATGAAAGCAGACGTNGTTATTGTGGGAGCCGGACCCGCCGGTATCTTCACCGCCCTGGAAATGCTGAAACGGGGCAGTAAGCAGAAAATTGTCATGGTGGAAAAGGGCCGCCGGATTGAGGAGCGCCGCTGCCCCAAGGCCCAGACGGGCCGCTGNATGAACTGCAAGCCCTACTGCCACATCACCACCGGCTTCTCCGGCGCGGGCGCCTTCTCCGACGGAAAGCTCTCCCTCAGCTACGANGTGGGCGGCGATCTGCCCACCCTCATCGGCCCGGAGCTGGCCCAGAAGACCATTGATTACACNGACCGGATCTACCTGGACTTCGGCGCGGACGAGCANATCGAGGGCTTGGAGCATGAGGAGGAGCGGAAGGAAATCCGCCGCCGGGCCATTCAGGCGGGGTTGAAGCTGGTGGACTGCCCCATCCGCCACATGGGCACGGAGAAGGCTCACGACATTTACTTAGCCATTGAGCAGTACTTACAGGAAAACGGCGTGGAGATCTACTTTGGCTCCGAGTGCCGCCGCCTGATTCTGGAAAACAACGTCTGCAAGGGCGTCATCATNTCCGACGGAAACCAGGAANTGGAGATTCAGGCCAGGAGCACGGTGGTNGCTACCGGCCGCCGGGGCGCCGACTGGCTGGAAAAGCTCTGCGCCAAGTACAACATCGCCCACGCCCCCGGCACCGTGGACATCGGCGTCCGGGTGGAGGTCCGCAACGAGGTNATGGAGACGGTGAACCGGGTGCTGTACGANTCCAAGCTGGTGGGCTATCCCAAGCCCTTCAAGAACAAGGTCCGCACCTTCTGCCAGAACCCCGGCGGCTTCGTCAGCCAGGAGAATTACGACAACAACCTGGCGGTGGTCAACGGCCACTCCTACAAGGANATGAAGAGCGACAACACCAATGTTTCCATCCTCTGCTCCCACAATTTCAGCATNCCCTTTAACCAGCCCATCGCCTATGCCCAGAAGGTGGGCGAGCTGACCAATATGCTGGCTAACGGCCAGATTCTGGTNCAGCGGTTCGGGGATATTCTGGACGGCAAGCGNACCTGGCAGAAGGAGCTGGCCCAGTCCAACATCNGGCCCACCCTGCCGGNCGTGGTGGCCGGGGACATCACCGCCGCCATGCCTTACCGGGCCATGGTGNACATCATCAACTTTATNCAGGCCATGGACTACGTGGTTCCCGGCTNTGCCGCCACGGAAACGCTGTTGTANTCCCCGGANCTGAAATTCTACTCGAACCGGGTNAAGATGGACGAGGGGTTCAACACCAGCCTNCAGGGGCTGTANTGCCTGGGGGACAGCTCCGGCTGGACCCGGGGCCTGATGATGGCCTCCATCATGGGCGTTCTCATGGGNNGGCGCATTTCGGAAGAGGGATAAGCCNTNATAACCGCATAGAGAGGNCCTTCACGTCCNNCNNTGATGTGAAGGNCNTCTTTTTGCCGCATATATCCCGGCTNTATAAGTCAGTACAGTTGAACAATGGCAAGATGCCATTGTTCAACTGGCGGACCACAGGTCCGCCAGTGCGCAAAGCGCACGTTTATTGACTATAATTGATGTAAACACCCGGNCCTAAAGGGGTTGCGCGAAGGCAAAACTTCATATATAATAGTGAGTATCTGGAAAACCGTAAAAAACAGCTCTCCCGTTGTGGAGGCGGAAACAGGCGCGGAAACGGCCGCGCCGGAAAGCAGAGGGTAGATAATGGCGCAGAAAGGCATTACAATTACAGAATTCATCCGCCTCTTTGATTTGGAGGTTCTGAACAAGGGCAACGATTTCGACTCCGCCCGGCTGACCATCACCGACGTTAACCGTCCCGGCCTGCAGTTCCACGCCTTTTACGATTACTTCGATCCCCGCCGTTTACAGGTGATCGGCAAGGCGGAGGTCACCTTTTTAAAGGGCCTTTCGGAGACAAAGCGCCGGAAGTGCTTCGACGATCTGTTCCTGTACGACATCCCCGCCCTGGTGATTTCCCGGGGCCTGGACTGCTTCCCGGAGTGCCTGGAAAGCGCCCAGGAGCATGAGAAGACCCTGCTGCGGACCAAGGAGACCACGGTGGAGTTCACCAGCCGCACCATTGAGCTGCTGAACCGGGTCCTGGCCCCCTGTGTCACCCGCCACGGGGTGCTGCTGGATATCCACGGCGAGGGCGTCATGATTACCGGCGACTCCGGCGTGGGCAAGAGCGAGGCGGCGATCGAGCTGATCATGCGGGGCCACCGGCTGGTAGCCGACGACGCGGTGGAGCTGCGGCGGCTGTCCAGCCAGCTGATTGGCAGCGCCCCGGAGATGATCCGGAACTACATCGAGCTGCGGGGCATCGGCGTCATTGACCTGGGCCAGCTCTTCGGCCTCCAATCTATCAAAAACGAATCCCAGTTGGATCTGGTGGTGAATTTTGAGCAGTGGGACAGCAGTAAATTCTATGACAGGCTGGGTATTGAGGACCATTTCCTGGAAATTCTGGGTATTCAGGTGCCTCTGGTGACGATCCCCGTGCGGCCGGGCCGGAATTTGGCCAGCATTGTGGAGGTGGCGGCCATGAACAACCGCCAGCGGCGGCTGGGCTTCAACGCCGCCGAGGCCTTGGCGCAGCGGGTGGACCGCCGGGCGGACATGGGCGGCCAGGGCTGATAGAACCGAAACAGAAAAAGACGGATCATGGGAGGAATATAGATGTATATTGGTATTGACGTTGGCGGCACCAATCTAAAGGCGGGGCTGGTGGANCAGGANGGCACNATTTTAGCGGTGGAGCGGATTCCTCTGGATTTCCAGGGTCCGGCCTCCTTNGCCAAGACCCTGGCGGAGCTGTGCCGCGCGGTGCTGCGCCCCGGCGATGAGGTGGAGTATGTGGGCATGGGCATCCCCGGCACGGTTGACGGCGGGGATATCCTCTACACCACCAANATCCCCATGGAAAACGTGCCTCTGGGGCGGCTGTTCCGGGAGCATTTGGATCTTCCNCTGCTNCTGGGCAACGANGCGGACTGCGCCGCCGTGGGAGAGTTCTTCTGCGGCGCCGGGAAGGGNACCCAGGACTTCCTGGTGGTGACCCTGGGCACCGGAGTGGGCACCGGNGTGATNATGAACGGCAGGCTCCGGGGCGGTATCGCCTCCAGCGAGGCGGGCCATATCGTCATCTGCCAGGACGGNGAGCTGTGCAACTGNGGCCGNAGGGGNTGCTTTGANCGGTACGCCTCCGCCACGGCCCTGATTGGCTTCACCAAGGACGCTATGGAAAAGCACCCGGANAGCGCCCTCCACAAAATCGCGGCGGAGTTCGGCGGCGTGGTGGAGGGGAGGACCCCCTTCCTGGCGGCCCAGGCCAGGGACACCACGGCCTTGGAGGTCTGCCAGCTGTACGCCAAGTANCTGGCCAGCGGCCTGGCCAGNCTGGTAAACGCCTTCCGGCCGGAGGTNGTGGCNTTGGGNGGCGGCGTNGCCAGCGCGCCGGANCATCTGCTGTTGAACCCGGTTCGGGAAATGGTGGCGCGGGAGGCNTTCGCCAGCCACGGCGGCCGGGAGACGAAAATCCTCCGGGCGGAGCTGGGCAACGACGCCGGGATNATCGGCGCGGCCTTTTTNGGCCGGGTGCAGTAAAGGCGTTTGCCTGTTTAGANTAATTCAAAAACGGGAGGCCCNTGGATGGATTGGGTAGCGGATTTTGATCAAAAGATAGCGGACTATCTGCCGGATCTCACGGTGATTCCGGAGGAGCCCATGTCCAAGCACACCTCCTTTCGGGTGGGCGGCCCCGCTAAGCGGATGGCCTTCCCCCAGCGGGCGGAGCAGCTGGTGCTTCTGCTGGAATTTGCCCGGCAGGCGGGGGNNGACCCCTTGCTTTTGGGCAACGGCAGTAACCTTCTGGTTCCGGACGGGGGCTTGGACCGGCTGGTGATCCATACCGCCGGATTGAACCGCCTGGAAGCGGGACCGGAGCCGGNGACCATCCTGGCGGAAGCCGGAGTCTCNCTGGCCCATCTGGCGGACTTTGCCTGCAAGCAGGGGCTGACGGGNNTGGAATTTGCCCACGGCATCCCCGGCACCGTAGGCGGCGGCCTTACCATGAACGCCGGAGCCTACGGCNGGGAGATGGCCCAGGTGATTGTGGGCGCGTCGGTCTTATTTCCGGAGGAGGGNGTCCGGTTTCTCCCCAAGGAGGAGCTNTGCTTAGGCTACCGCCGGAGTATTATGACNCAAGACCCNNCGGCGGCGGTTCTCCATGGCGTTTTCCGGCTGGAANCGGGGGACCCGGAGGCCATCCGGCAGACCATGCGTGACCTTCTGACCCGNCGGAAGGAAAAGCAGCCCCTGGAATANCCCAGCGCNGGAAGCTTTTTNAAGCGGCCGGANGGACAGTTTGCCGGGGCGCTGATTGAGCAATGCGGCCTAAAGGGCCTGACGGTAGGCGGGGCCCAGGTCAGCGAGAAGCACGCCGGATTCCTCATCAACCGGGGCGGCGCATCCTGCCGGGACATTTTGGATNTGATGGAGCAGGTGCAGGAGCGGGTTTTCNCCCAGACCGGCGTGCGTTTGGAGCCGGAGGTCCGGATTTTGTCCAACTGANGGCGGCGTATCCCATCCACAGCTTTGACAGGGGAAAGGAAGGGTTTTCGTGGAGATTTTGATCATTTCCGGCCTCTCCGGCGGGGGAAAGAGCAAGGCGGCTTCTTTTTTGGAGGATATGGGCTTTTATATTGTGGATAACATGCCCGCCGCCATGATTTTAAAATTCGCCGAGTTCTGTGCCGGAGCCAGCGGCCGCTATGCCCGCGTGGCCCTGGTGTACGANGTGCGGACTGCCGACGATCCTACGGAGCTGTTCGGGGTGCTGGATCAGCTGGCGACCATGGAGGACACCTGCCGGATGCTCTTCCTGGACGCCGCTCCCGCCAGCATCATCAAGCGCTATAAAGAGACCCGCCGCCGCCATCCTCTCAGCGGGGCGGCCGATTCCCTGGAGGACGCCGTCCGCCGGGAGCGGGAGATGATGGAGCCTCTCCGCCAGCGGGCGGATTTTGTCATTAACACCTCCAGCCTCTCCACCGCCAAGCTCCGGGGCGAACTGCTTCGCCTGTTCGGCGGCGGGGAGGAGAAGGGGGGCATGGCCGTCAGCGTCATGTCCTTTGGCTTCAAATACGGTATTCCCATGGACGCGGATCTGGTGTTGGACGTGCGGTTTATGCCAAATCCCTTCTATATTGACGAGCTTCGCCATCAGACGGGATTGGACCGGGCGGTGGCGGACTATGTGTTTGGCTTTCAGCAGACCCAGGGGTATCTGGACAGGCTGAAAGAACTGCTGGGCTACACCCTGCCTCTTTACGCGGAGGAGGGGAAGGCCGCCTTGGTCATCGCCGTGGGCTGCACCGGGGGACATCACCGCTCCGTAGCGGTGACGCACGCCTTGACGGAGTTTGTCCGCCAGCAGGGCTACACGGTAACAGAGAACCACCGGGATATGAACCGGGGAGGCTGAATATGGAACAATCCTACCGGCTCCCCAGAAACCGGGGACCCCGCATCGCCGTAATCGGCGGAGGCCACG